>JBAXXO010000040.1:0-16512 GCA_037127855.1 Alphaproteobacteria bacterium | reverse complement strand
GGTCGAGCGCAGGCCATGCGGCACGGCAGCACGGCCAGAGCGGGCGTCAACAAAGCCCCTCGGCCCCTTAAGCGGTTCGATGCCCGCCGCCTTTTCAGCCTCGGCCAGCCGGGTCAATTCGCTGGCCTGCATCCGCCGCATGACGGCGCTGATGGTCATGTCTGACAGCATGCCGCCTTGGGGCGCGAAGAACACAAGGTCGGTCCCCTTGATCCGCGGCAACGCCTGCAACAGCGCCACAGCCTCGGCAGTCAGAGGCACGCGGTGTTCGCGGTCGGCCTTCATCCGGTCGGCTGGGATAGTCCAGATTGCCCCCTGTGTCGCACTTGTCGCACGTGTCGCACGGGGGGCCTCGCCCAAATCAACCTCGGCCCATGTCATCCCCCGCACTTCACCAGAGCGGGCACAGGTCATCACCGCGAATTGCAAGGCACGTGCCGCCATGCCCTCGCGGGTTTCCAGTTCGTGCCACCAGCGAGGCAGGTCTGACAGGGCAAGGGCGGGATGATTGCCCGCCTCGGCCACCTTGCTCGGCTTGGGCAACAGTTCGGCCAGATTGCCTTTCCACCGTGCGGGATTGTCGCCTGTACGATGCCCGGCCACCGTGGCCCATGACAGCACCGCCTCTATCCTGCCGCGCAGGCGGGATGCGGTTTCCGTCTTGTCGGCCCAGATGGGTTGCAGAACGCGCAAAACGTGCCGCGCCTCAATCGTGGGCAACAGCATCGGCCCCAGCACCGGGGCTGCGTAGGTACCGAGGGTGGCCCGCCATTGCTTGCGGTGCTTTTCGTTCAGATGGTCCCCCAGATTATCGGCAAGGTAATGCTCCACCGCCTTCGCGAAGGTCATGGCATCCCGCGCTTTGCGCTTGGCCTCCAAAGGGTCGCCCCCCTGCATCGCCATTGATTTGTTGACGGTCGCCCGCGCCCGTGCATCGGCCAGACTGACAAGGGGATAACTGCCCAAGCCCATTTCAACACGGGCTTGCGTGCCGGTCTTGGTCAGCTTGCCCTTGACGGAAATGCGCTGAATCCAGAACTTCGCGCCGTTCTTTTCCACGCGAAGAAATAGCCCCAGATTGCCCCCGTCATGGTAGCGGCCAGGTTCAAGATTGGAGTTCAGCAGCGCCGCCGTGAGTTTCTTCGCCTCGCGCAACTTATCCGCCATTTTCGCTTCCCCCAGAAATTCCACATTTCTATCTGGAATATGTGGGAAGTCACTGGAAATTGCTAGACCCTAGGCGAATGAAAACACCTTGTTTTATTGGGTTTTTGGGAAGGTATGAAACGCCATAGGAAGGGGTATTGGCGGAGGCGGTGGGATTCGAACCCACGAAGGAGTTCCCCCCTTGCTCAGTTAGCAACCGAGTGCTTTCGGCCTCTCAGCCACGCCTCCATCCAGTACCATTTAATCGCCGACGGGGGCGGGAGCAAGAGGGAATTGGCGGTCCACTTTGGTCTGACCGCATTGAACACATATGCCCTTTGCATCGAAGTGCAGCGACGTCCCTATCTCTTTTGCCGACCGGGCTGGAACCACCCATAACGACCATGTGCATCTCTTTGAACGGATGCGGTGGGGTCCCCCCCATTCGAAGGCATCGCATATGCCAATTTGGTTTTCTGGGCACGATCTTTTCCCGCAATGCGGTGCTGCTCCGGGCGGTCACCCTGATCCCAGATTGGTCCTGTACCGGCTTCCAATCGGTTTCTTGAGAGCGCTACGCACCATGAAGGAGTGAAGAGAACGCCAACACGCCAACATTCGTGGTGGCGGCCATCATCATTGGGAAAGGACCAGAATGCTGACCCACCCCACCCAAGGCCGAGTGCTGGCCACCGATCAAGGCGCGGAGCCTGACCGGCATTGCGAAAGCGCCTCAAGGGCAACGCAGTTCGACCGCCTTCAACGATGCGACGTTCGAAGAGCGTCTCGGCATTCGCGTCGAACGCGTGACCGCTGCACCTTATGGCAACAAACTGGCCTCGCGGCGCAAGTTCGCGGCCCTTGGCCAAGGCAGCATCGTCGAAGATCTGGGGCGGCGCATGCCCCCCGGGCCTGGACCGCAGTGTCATGGCATATCTTGCAGGGCGCATCTTGCGGATGGCAGTTGGACTGCTCGACATGAGAGCCTGCGGATCAACGGCGGAACGGGTCTTGGCAAAACCTTGATTGCCTGCGTCCCCGGCCACTGGGCGTGCCTTGACGGGCGGCCGGTCTTTTATCAGCGCGCCCCGCGCATGTTCGTAGACCTCGCGTTGCCCCAAGGTGACGGACGACACGAACGCATGCACAAAACTATTGCCCGAGGGGATCTACTGATCATCGACGATTGCGACCCGGCCGTCCTTGCCGCACCGGAACGCCGTGACCTTCTGGAAATCGTCGAAGATAGCCACGACCGCGCCTCTACCATTGTCAAAAGCCAATTGCCGGTCAAACACGCCACATGGCGATTGGCGACCCAAATCAGCCCGATGCCATCCTTGGATCGCCGCGTTCACACTGCACACAGCCCCGGACCATTGCCCGCGCAAGGCCCCTGATCACCACTGATTCCACCGCAGCAAGATCGGGATGCTCGCCAGACTGCTTTTGGAACGCGCAGCATTCCCAACGCTTTGTCAGTTATGCTCCACGTTCAATCTGACTTGGATTGAACGCACTTCACCTTTGGCAGGCGGCTGAAACGGACAAGATCATGATGGATGCGACCGACCGCAAAGCCCACCCCACCGCGTCGCGCCTGCGAAAAAAGGGCGCTTGCTGGGCAGATCAAGATGACGAAAGGCAGCACAGATTCCAGGCTGCATGGGGTTTGTGACAGCAATGGCCGACCGGTCCAGATGTATCCGAGCGCCGGTCAGACCAGCCGCGCTAGAGCGACCGGCCTGTCTTGGATTGCACTCAATCTGAAGCAGATCGAGTGCAATCCGCTCGGCAACAAAGGTCACAAGATCGAGAACATCTTCGGTCGGCTGAAGGCGTCAAGAAGGGTCGCGATGCGATCGGGCCCTCGCGCTGACCTCTTCTTGTCCACCAGTGCCCTTGCGGCCGGCGCGCCATTCTGGCTATCAGACCTGAGCAAAGTTTGGCGGCATTGCCCAGCGGACATCAAGGTCGCGTGTGATCGGGTCATGCTTTACTTGTGTGTCGGTCAGGCTGGACGGCAAGAGTGCCGGGCATGACCGCGAGTGGCCGCCCGATCACTTCAATGTCAGGGCGGGTTTGGCTTGTGCTCGGGAAAAACCCGTCAAAACGGCCTCGGCCCCATGGGATTCGGCCAGGCGCAACAGCCGAAAGCGAATCCGTGCCATCTCGCGGTAATAGTTCAAGAACATCGCATTCAGTGCGGCACCCGTCACGGCCCCGATCACGGGCACCGCTTGCAGCGCCAGCTTTTCGCCCAAGACCACCGACAATCGTGGCACGATAACGGCCAGTATCCGCTGGAAACCGCCGCCCGCGACGGCCATCCGCGCAGACAGAAACGCCGTGTTCACGCCATCATCGCTGTGCAGGGGACTGCCGGCAGCAAAGACCTCGACACATGACAGCCGAACCGCGGGATCATCAGGATCGTAGCCTGCCGCCAATGCCTCGGACCGGATCGCGTGCAGCATGACGGTGATCGTCAAGGGCAGTTCCACCAGCGACCCCGCCAGACCGGCGGCCCCGCCCAATGCTCCGGTCGCCATGGCCGCAAACCTGGACCCGTTCGGGCCAAGATCCGGCGCATATCGTCCAGCGCCCGCCACGCCATGGGCGCGGATCAAGGCTGCGGTCACTGCGCGCTCGATCTCGTCGCGCACACCGTCCGGCAGTCGTGCCATCTGCGCCTCGATCCCACCGCCCAGCTTGTTGACCAGACGCAGCAACGGCCCACCTGCCCGGTCATGGGCATGGGCGAGGCCAAGCAATTCAACCTCAAGGTCGGTGGTCTGCACAACGGGCAGGTTTTTCATGGCCTTAATATGGGCCCTGTGTACCAAACTGCAAGCGTCATACGCCAGTCGCCTTGGTCACGGCACCTTCCACCCGATCCCAAGCACCCTTTTTCAACGCAAGTCCCAGAATACGGTCAGGGTTGGTGGGTGGCGGCATCTCGATATCCTCCAGCCGGACAAAGCCAAAACGGCTGTAATAGGGCGAATCGCCAACCAGCAGAACCCGCTCCCAGCCCAGACGTCGTGCCTCGGACAGGCTTTCGTTGATCAGCAAGCCTCCCAAGCCTTCACCTTGCCGTGTGGGATGTACAGCGACGGGGCCGAGCAAAAGGGCATCCTCGCCCCCCACCTCGACGGGCCAGTAACGGATCGCGGCGGCGAGGCTGTTGTCACCATCCCGCAGGGTCAGGCACAGCGCAGCGATGGTCGGGACTCCATCGCGCAGCCGGTAAGACGACAAAGCCGTGCGACCGGGTGAAAAGCACAGGTCATAAAGCGCCTCGACCTCCCACCAATCCTCCTCGGTTTCCTCTTCCAGCCTGTACACGCGGATGCCCTCATGGAATCACTCAAGAACGCCGGTAACATGCGAAGATGACGGGATCAAATCTGATTCAGCCCGTGCCCGTACAGCACTGCGCTTGACCTCAGACGCCGCAGGTAGGATGAACAACAGGGCCGCCATCGCAGTGACTATGCCACCCGCTGCTGCCCATCTTCTGGCCACCCAGTACGTTCATCGCTTTTGGAAAATGTCCCATGTTTTATCGCCCCGCTGACGGCCATGGCCTGCCGCATTCGCCCTTTAACGCCATCGTCGCCCCCCGACCCATCGGCTGGATCAGTACCCGTGGGCCGATGGGTGACAATCTGGCCCCCTATTCCTTTTTCAATGCCGTCGCCTACACGCCACCCCAGGTGATCTTTGCCGGTGATCTGAAAGACAGCATCCGCAACATTCAAGATAGCGGCGTTTTCGCGACCAATGTGGTGCCGCAATCGCTCTGGCATCAAATGAACGCGACCTCTGCCCATTTTCCGCGCGGGACAGATGAGTTTGTGCAGGCGGATATCCAGAAATCGGAATGTCAGACCATCGATTGCCCGCGTGTCACCCTTGCCCCTGCGACGCTGGAATGCCGCTTGCAACAGATCGTGACGTTGGAGGGGGGCGAGGATTTTCTGGTCATCGGCACCGTCACAGGGGTGCATATCCGGGATGAATACATGACCGACGGGCGATTTGATTTGACCAAGGTCAGACCCATGGCGCGTCTCGGCTATCAGGACTATGCCGTGGTGACCGAGATGCTGGAGTTGCGCCGACCGCGGTGATACGGCCCGTTGGCCGGTCAAGACATCGCAAATTCGGTCTGCACCATGGGTCGCGGCAACAATCGCTGGCCCGTTGCCGCCGCGAACAGATGAACGGAGGCCGGGTCAATGCGAACCCCCATGGCTTGGCCCGGAACAAGCTGAACCTTGTCCGCCGCCATCACCGCCAAAGTCAAATCCTCAAAGCGAAAGTGGTACAGGCGCGCCATGCCCAATTCCTCGACGAAGTCGAAATGCGCGTCGAATGCCCCAGTGCCAGGATCGGTCAGCGTCAACGCCTCGGGCCGCAGACCGATCTGGACCAGCGCAGCGTCATGGGCTGTCGCAAGGTCGGCTGGCAATGCGATGCGGCTGCCATCACCCAAAAACACAGCACCCTGACGTGCTGCGACCTGACCCGTCAGGAAATTCATCGCAGGCGAGCCGATGAAGCCGCCGACATAGGTGCTGGCCGGGGCGTGATAGATCTGTTCGGGTGTTCCGATCTGTTCGATCACGCCTTTGTTCATCACGACCAGACGGTCGGCAAGGGTCATTCCTTCCTGCTGGTCATGGGTCACAAAGACCGAGGTTGCCTTGATCTGGTTGTGGATGCGGCGGATTTCGTGGCGCATCTGGACCCGCAGTTTGGCGTCAAGATTGGACAGGGGTTCGTCGAACAGGAAAACCTTGGGCTCGCGGACGATGGCGCGGGCCATGGCGACACGTTGACGCTGACCGCCCGACAACTGGCCGGGCCGGCGGTCGAGGTAATCGGAAAGGCCGACCGACTTGGCGACGGCAGCCACCTTTGCGGCCCGGTCGGCCTTGGGCATGCCTGCAACCTTTAGCGCGTAGCCGATGTTCTCGGCGACGGTCATGTGGGGGTACAGGGCGTAATTCTGAAACACCATGGCGCAGCCGCGCGCGTGAGGCTCCAGATCGTTGACCACGCGACCCGCAATAGCAATTTCGCCCGAGGTGACGCTTTCCAGACCCGCGATCATCCGCAGCAAGGTGGATTTGCCGCAGCCAGACGGCCCGAGGATGACGATGAACTCGCCATTGGCAATCTCGAGGTCGACACCGTGAACGACCTCGGTCTTGGCATAAGACTTCCGCACGCGCTTGATCGAGATGTTGGCCATGTGAACGCCCCTTATTTGTCAGTGTTGATCAGGCCGCGCACGAACCAGCGCTGCATCACGATGACGACGACCACGGGCGGCAGCATCACGATCAACGTGCCGGCCATGGCGATGTTCCACTTGGCCACCTCGCCGCCCGTCGCGGTAAACTTTGGCACCATGCGCCCCAGTTCCACCGCCACCATCGACATCGAGGGTTCCGTGATCACCAGCAGCGGCCAAAGGTACTGGTTCCAGGCATAAACGAACATGATGGTGGCCAGTGCCGCGATATTGGTGCGGCTTAGCGGGATCAGCACGTCCCAAAGGAACCGCAACGGCCCTGCCCCATCCATCTTGGCGGCCTCGACCAGTTCTTCGGGAATTGTCAGAAAGAATTGCCGATACAGAAAAGTTCCGGTGGCCGTTGCCACCAGGGGCAGGATCAAGCCGCCATAGGTGTTCAACAGATTCCATTCCAACGATATCTGTACGCCGCTGACCGCATTGACCAGCCAAGAGATCCCTGTCACGTCCAGCAAGGTCTGAAACGGCAGCAGGGCGTTCGCGGCCACGGCATAGGTCGGCACGATGCGAACCTCCAATGGCAGCATCAGCGTGATGAAGATCGCCCAGAAGATCGGCATCTTCAGTCGGTGGTCAAAGAACACCAGTCCAAAGGCCGTCATGCAGGCCAGCACGATCTTGCCCAGCATGACACCGATGGCGACGAAAAAGCTGTTGGCGAACCGGTCACCCAGATGCCCCTTGTCCCAGGCCGCCTGAAGGTTGATCCACAATTGATCGCCCGGCAGCAATTTGGGCGGAATGCTGGTGACATCGTTCAAGGTGTGGCTTGCCGCCACGAAAACCAGATACATCGGCACCAGCATCAGGATCAGGCCCGTGGCCAGGATCAGATGCGTCACCAGGTTCAAGATGGGTGTCCGCTCGATCATGTGTAATGGACCTTGCGTTCGATATAGCGGAACTGGAAAAAGGTCAGCGCCACCACCAGCAGCATCAGGATGATCGACTGCGCAGCGGCACCCGAATAATCCAGGCCCTGAAATCCATCGTTGAAGATCTTGAAAACCATCAGGTTGGTGGCCCGCGACGGCCCGCCGGCGGTCATGGTGTCGACGATGCCGAAACTGTCGGTAAAGCTGTCGGTGATGTTGATGACCAGGACGAAAAAGAATGTCGGTGCCAGCAGTGGCAATTGAATGTCGCGCATCCGGCGCAGCACACGGGCACCGTCCATCGCGCCGGCCTCGATCAGGCTGCGCGGGATGCTTTGCAAACCGGCGAGAAAGAAGATGAAATTGTAGGCGACCTGTTTCCAAGCGCCCGCGATGATCACCGTGGCCATGGCCTGCGCGCCGTCCTGCACCGGGTTCCAGATACCCGGCGCAACATGGTTCACATACATCATGATGCCCGCCGCCGGGCTGAACACGAACCGAAAGGCAAGACCCACGGCCGGGGCGGCAATCGCATAGGGCCAGATCATGCCGATCTTGGTGATCGCGTGCCCCGCCAGTCGCCGGTCAACAAACAACGCCAGCACAAGCGCCATGCCAACCGCCAACACAGTGGCGCCCACCGCATAGACAATCGAAACCCAGATCGAGGACCAGTATAGGTCATCGGTCAGGATCGCCCTGAAATTGTCAAAGCCGACCCAGGTGTTGCCACCACCCCAAGGCTGTTCCAGCGTAAAGGCCCAATACAGCGCCTGACTGGCCGGGAAGTAAAAGAAGATGAAGATGATGATCAGTTGCGGTGCCACCATCAGCCCCGCCACCCAGTTGTTCTTGAAATAGGCCCGTCTCATCGGCAATCCCCTGTCAATGTCCCCCTGCAGCGCCAGCCGCAGGGGGCCGCTTTCAGATTTGCGCCTTCAGATCACGGCAGGGCCTTGCCCGCATAGGTTTTGGCAAACTTTTCCAGCAGGGTGTTGGAACGTGCCACAGCGGTGTCATAGGCCTCTTGCACGGTCTTTTGACCGGCCAAGGCAGCCTGCACTTCCGACAGCCACTCGGCCCGCATCTGGATCATCGACCCCAGACGGAAGCCGCGGTTCAGCGCGCCCGGCTCTGTCGCGGTCAGCGACGCGATGGCGACTTCACGGCCCTTGTAGGGGGCGGCGCCATAAAAGCCCTCGGCGGTCAAAGCGTCGAAGGCCGATTTGGTCACGGGGATATAGCCGGTGTTGGACACCCAGAACTTGATGGACTCGGGCGTCGAGATGAACTTCAGGTAGTCGGCAACACCGCGGTATTCTTCTTCGGACTTGCCAGCCAGAACCCAAAGCGAGGCCCCGCCAACAACCGAATTGTGACGCGTGGCGTCCTTTTCGGTCGGGATCATGGCGACGTCCCAATGCAGGTTGTCGGCATGCTTGATGTTCAGCGAGGAATGGTTGGCAATCGAGCCGAAGAAGAACGAGCACAGGTTCTGCGCAAAGGCTTCCTGGCTGTTCATGCCACCGGCGGCGACCTTCATCTCGGCCAGACCGGCATCGAGCCAGCCCTTGATATCTTCCATATGCTTGACGGCCGAGGTGGTATTATACACCATCTTGGTGTCCAGCCCGTCATAGCCGTTGTTGTTGGTCGCCAGCGGCACGTTGTTGATCGCGGAATACTGCTCCAGATCGACCCAGACCGACGGCTCGTAGCCATAGGCGCATTTGGCGGGGTTCTTGGCCTTCAGCGCCTTGAGCGTGTTGCCGAATTCTTCCCAGTTGGCCGGAACAGGCATGTTCACCGCGGCAAGGTCGTCGGTGTTGTAGTACATGACGGCGGTCGAGGAGTTGAAGGGCATCGAGAACAACTCGCCCTTGGACGAGGCGTAATAGTTGGCGATTCCGGGGAAATAGTCGGCCCAGTTGATGTCGATATTGTAGTCTTTCATCATCTGCGTGACGGCGTAGAACTGGCCGGACATCATCAGATCGGCGGTGCCGGCGTCGAACGACTGCAACAGCGCCGGGGCCTTGCCAGCGCGAAAGGCGGCAATGGCGGATTGCACGACAGTTTCATAACCGTCATAGCCGGTGCAGACGGCTTCGTACTTGTCTTGGCTTGCGTTGAAACGGTCACAGGTCTGGGCCAGAACGGCACCCAGGTCACCGGACAGACCGTACCAGTAGTCAAACTTGATCTTGTCGGCATGGGCGGTCGAGCCCATTGCAGCCACGGCAAACGCGGCCAGCGTCGCGAGAGTCTTGGTCATATCCATCTCCGGAATAGGCATCCCGCACGATCACGGGAGCTGGCCCTGAGTATTGGTCGCCTGTGTCAGTCCCTTTATGGTTTTGCGAAGAATTCATCAAAAACATGCTACAAAGGCATGACGACGCGGCCCCCCGCCGGGACCGCGCCGGTACTTTCAATCCGGCTGATGGGTGCCCAGCACCAGATTGCCGTCGATGAAGTCTTCGAACAGCACGGTGGTTGCATGGGGCAATCCCAGAACCACCGCCATCTGCCCCGGCCCATGCAGCGCCTTGAACGCCGTCTTGGGTTGATCGGCGTTGAAACTGACCGAATAATGGCCGCCCGCCAGCGTGGTAAAGGGCAGGCCATGATAGATCGCCGTAGACGTCAAGTGAACATGGCCCGCAATAACCTGTCGGATGTCGTCATGGGTTTTCAGCGCCGCGATGAAGGGTGCATCGTCCAGCATCTTGATCGTATCCGCCTCGATATGCAGGGCATTGGCGTTGTGATGCAACACCACGATGACCGGACGATCCGCCGCCTCGGCCAGTCGCGCCCGCAGCCAATCCATCTGCACCGCGGTCAGAACGCCATCAACCCGGCCCGGCTCTGACGAATCCAGCACGATGATGCGATAGCCTTTCAGGTCGATCACATGATCGACCTTGCCGGTTTGTGCGGCCATATCCTGACCAAAGACATGCAGAAAGGTCGGGCGGTCGTCATGATTGCCCAGCGTGATATGGGTTGGAATGGTGATCTGCGCGGTCAGTGCCTTCAGGCGGCGATAGGCGGCCTCCTCGCCCAGATCGGCCAAGTCCCCGGCGATGATGCAAAAATCGGCATCGGCGTAGCGGGTGTTGACGCAATCGACGGCAAGCTGCATGCGCTGGGCGGTATCAAGGCCCATCGACACCGCACCCTCTGCCACCAGATGCAGATCGCTCATCACCACGAATTTAAGGGTATCGGTCATTGGCCCAAACCCTTTGCCTGCAGATAGGCCATCGAGGCCGGGATGCCCGCCTTGTCCGCCAGTTCCAGAATCAGACGCGGCTTTACCGGCAGTTCGGCAATTGCGGCAAAAACCGGCTGCCACAGGATGTTGCCCTGCCCTATGGCCCAATGACGGTCGGCATAACCATCCGCGTCCTGCAGATGGATATGTGCCAACGCCGCGCCAGCCGAGCGCACATAGTAATCCACCGGCGGCGCCCCGGTTGAGCCATGCGCATAATGCGCGTGCCCCGTGTCGATCGAAACTTGCAGCGCGGTCGAGCCAAAGCTGGCGCACAGGTCCTTGCGGTCGGCAGGGGTGATATCCTCGATATTTTCCATCACCAGCGTCACACCCAGCGTCTCGGCCCGCTTCACCACAGCGTCCAGCGTGTCGTGAACGCGGGTGAACAAATAATCCCGCGCACCCGAATACGCATCCAGATTGTTATAATCCCATGTGGTAAAGGGCGAATGCACAACCATGTGGCTGCCACCCACGGCGGCGCAGACATCCAGGCCCTGGTGCAAGCGCTTTTGCACGACGTCGCGGATCAAGGGGTCGGGCGAGTCGATGGTAAAGCCCCAAAACGGTCCGTGAATGCCCATTCGGCCCTTGTAACCGGCCAAAAGCGCGCGAACCTCTGCCGCGAGGGGGGTCCAGTCAGCATCCAGAACGCTGGCATTCACAAAGCTTTGCAGTTCCAGATCGCGGTCCTTTTCAAGGATCCAGTCGCGGTACTCGGCAAGGTCCGCATTGGTCAGGGCAGCGCCAATCACAGGTAGTGTCATCATCGTCCTCATTGCTTGATTGGGGGCACTTTCCGGCACTTGCATGACTTGGTGGTGACAAAGCAGCCTGCAAACGACGAATTTCCCGCTCAGGCGACCCGGACACCGCCGACCCAAGTGCCCCGCGGCAGGGTCAACGTCCCCATCCGCGCGACCCGCACCAGATCGGCGCGCAATCCGACAGCAATCCGGCCCCGGTCGGCAAGGTTGGTGACCCGTGACGGCGCGGCCGTCACAGTTGCGACACCGCGCGGCAAATCATCCCACAGATCCCCCAAGAACAACGCCGCGGGCAGCAACCCGGCCGGCACATAATCCGACGACAGGATGTCGAGCAAATCCATCTGCGCCAGATCCCGCGCCGCCACATTGCCCGAATGCGACCCGCCCCGGATCAGATTGGGTGCGCCCATCATCACCGCGATACCATGGTCGCGGCAGGCCCGCGCGGCCTCGACGGTCGTTGGAAACTCGGCAAAGCGCACACCGTGCCGGGCGGAGGTGGCAACCTGTTCGACCGTCGTATCGTCATGGCTGGCAAGCGCCGCCCCATAGCGCCGCGCCGCCACGACCGACGCCGTTTCGTGCTGCACGCCCACCCGGTCGTACAACGCCTGCTGCGTTGTGACATGGTCGGCAAATTCGGCCTCCGACAGGCCATGCTTGCCGCAGACATAGGCCTTCAGCCGTGTAATGTCGCGAAACTGGCGCTGACCGGGGGTATGGTCCATCAGGCTGACGATCCCCACCGAATCCTCGGGCCCGAATGCCGCCAACTCCTCCAGCAGCGTTTCCGAACAGACCTCGGCCCGCAGATGCAGCAAGTGGTTGATCCTTAACGCGCCCTGACCGCGCAGGGTCAGGATTTCACTGGCCAGTTTGCGGGCATATTGCTGTTCCGACAGCTTTTCCGCCGCAACCAATGCCCCCAACCGCAACGCATCAAACACTGTCGTGATCCCACAGGCCGCAAGCTCGCCATCATGGGCAACCAGCGCCATGCCATGCGGCCAGTCAACCTTTGGCCGCGGCTCGATATGGCGCTCCAGATTGTCGGTGTGCAACTCGACCAGCCCGGGGATCAGCAGATCACCGCCCAGATCAACCGCGCCCACCGCCCGCGACGGCCCCGCATCAATGGCTGCGATCCGCCCGTCGGCAATCCGCAGACTGCCCTGAACGACCTCCGTCTCAAGGACGATCTGGGCATTGGTCAGGGTCAGATCCGGCATCGGGCACCTCTTGCAATTGACTTGATGAACGGGGTGATGGACGCTGCCTGCGCTACGTCATCGCTCTGTGACATGGTCATGCAACGAAAGCCACCATGGAAAATTTCAAACGCTATGCCATCTATTGGGCGCCCGAGGGCGCTTTGGCGCAGACTGCGGCGCAGTGGCTGGGCTGGGATCCGCTTTTGGCGCAGCCCATGCCGCAACCCGATCTGCCCAACCTGCCGCGCCCCTTGGCCGACCTGACCGCCGATCCGCGCAAATACGGCTTTCATGGCACGATCAAGGCCCCGTTCCGTCTGGCCGAGGGTCTGACACAATCCGACCTGTCTGCCGCACTGCACAGGTTTTGCGCCCACACATCGCCCCTCACCCTGATCGGCCTTGACCTGACCCTGATCGAGGGCTTTCTGGCCCTGATCCCCAAGGGCGAGGCTGCGGCGCTGAACGATCTCGCCGCCCGTGCGGTCATCGAGCTTGACCGCTGCCGCGCGCCGCTGACCGAGGCTGAAATCGCCCGCCGCCGCCCCGAACGCCTGACACCGCGCCAGCGCGATCTGCTCGCAGCCTATGGCTATCCCCATGTGCTGGAGGCGTTTCAGTTCCACCTGACCCTGTCCGGCCCCCTGACAGAGGCCGAGGCCGCTGCCCTGCTGCCCCCTGCCACGGCCATGTTCACGCCCGTGATCCCGCACCCGTTCCAGATCAACGATCTGTGCCTGTTCGCCGAGGATCAGATCGGCCGCTTTCACCTGTTGGAACGTCATGCGCTGACAGGTCCCGCCTTGGCCGCTTGCAGCGCCGCCAGCACGCGTGACACGCCGATTTCGGGGGTTGCGTCATTGACAACATCGATCACCGGCATCCCGACGGGCAGTTCATAACTTGCCCGGCGCAAACGCGCTTCGATCTCATCGCGCGTCTCGCGCCCGCGCGCGGCCAGACGTTCCGCCAGTACCCGCGATGGTGCCGAAATGCGCAGTACGATCAAGTCCGGAAATACGGCCTTGGCCAAAGCCAAAGCCGCGCGTGATCCATTGAACAGCACATCCCTGCCCTGCGCCGCAGGGGCAAACTCGGCGTGCCGAATGCCATAGGACAACCCATGTGCGTCCCAGTTCAGGGTAAACTCCCCCGCATCGCGCAGCGCGTCAAAGCCAGCCTGGTCTATGCCGACAAAGGGCTCGCCACCGGCGGCTTCCGGCCGCGTGATGACCCGGCGTGCCCAATAAACTGCGGCACTTTGGGCCACGGCACCCGCCAACAAAGTGTCCTTTCCGACACCCGATGGCCCGACAACCGCAACGATGCGCCCGGTCACGCCGCCACACCGGGCGCAAAACCCGTCACATCAACCAGCCGGTCACAGACCCGCGCCCGCGCCGCCTCGTCATGAAAGATCCCCAAGATCGCCGCGCCGTTTGCCTTGGCCTCCTCGATCAGGGTCAGAACGACCTCGCGGTTTGCAAGGTCGAGACTGGCGGTCGGTTCATCCAGCAAAAGTGCGGGACAGGGATGCACAAAACCCCGCGCAATATTGACCCTTTGCTGCTCACCGCCCGAAAAGGTGGTGGGCGACAGGTGCCACAACCGCGCGGGAATGTTCAAGCGCGCCAGCAGCGCCATCGCCCGCGCGCGCGCGTCAAGAACCGAAACGCCCAGCCGCAACAAGGGTTCCGCCACCACATCCACGGTCGGCACGCGCGGCAAGACCCGCAGAAACTGGCTGACATATCCCAGCCTGCTGCGCCGCAGCGCAATGATCTGACGCGGGCTGGCCTGCGCGATATCCAGACCGTCCACGATGATCTGCCCCTGATCGGCAAGGTAATTGCCCCAGATCATCCGCATCAGCGTTGATTTTCCCACACCCGACGCCCCGATCAGCCCGACGCATTCACCGCCTGCAACATCCAGCCCCGCATCCCGCATCACCGGCAGAACTGTGCCGCCTTGGGTGTGCAGGGTAAAGCTTTTGGACAGGTCTTGAATATGGATCACAGCCACCCCCTAAATCTGCAGCACGGATGAGACAAGCAACTGGGTGTAGCCATGTTGCGGATCGTCCAGCACCTGATCGGTCAGGCCATGTTCCACGACACGACCATCCTTCATCACCATCAGCCGGTCCGCCAGCAACCGCACTACCGCCAGATCATGCGTCACGATGATCACCGACAGCCCCATTTCGCGCACCAGCCCACGCAAAAGGTCCAGCAACCGCGCCTGCACCGAGACGTCGAGGCCCCCCGTCGGCTCATCCATGAACACCAGCTTCGGCCCGGTCACCAGATTGCGCGCGATCTGCAACCGCTGCTGCATCCCGCCCGAGAACTGGCTCGGCCGATCGTCAATGCGGTCCGCGGCAATCTCGACCCGCCCCAGCCAATCCAGCGCCGTCGCGCGGATGTCGCCGTAATGCCGCGCCCCCACCGCCATCAATCGCTCGCCGACATTGCCACCCGCCGACACGCCCATCCTCAGACCATCGCGCGGGTTTTGATGCACAAAGGCCCAATCCGTGCGCATCAACCGCCGCCGCGCCGCCTCGGTCAGGGCGCGCACGTCTTGGCCCGCAAAGATCACCTCTCCATGATCTGGCGCCAGATGGCCAGCCAGGCAGGACAGCAAGGTCGATTTGCCCGACCCGCTTTCGCCGACGATCCCCAGCACCTCGCCCGCGAACAGATCGAACGAGATATCCGAACAGCCGATCCGCCCCCCATAGGACTTGGCCAATCCCCGCACCTGCAAGAGCGGCACTTCCTCATTCACACTGGTCCAAATACTCATCTGCGCCGCCCCCATCACACGGACCCGCCGGGCGTTCCAAGCCGCCCCTCATGTCCCGCGGCCCGGCGTGAGCGGCAAAAATCAGTGTCCGAGCACACATACATGCGGTTGCCCCGGTCATCGGTGATCACCTCATCCAGATAGGTTTCCGACGCTCCGCACAGGTCGCAATCATGCGGCGCCTTGGTCGCCTCAAACGGATGGTCATCGAAATCCAGACTGACGACGTCACTATGAGGTGGCAAGGCATAGATCCTTTGCTCGCGCCCGGCCCCGAACAATTGCAGCGCCGCGTTCCCCGTCAGCTTGGGATTGTCGAACTTCGGAATCGGCGAGGGGTCCATCACATAGCGCCCCTCGACCTTGACCGGATAGTCATAGGCGGTGGCGATCTGGCCATGGCGGGCGATATCCTCGTACAGTTTCACATGCATCAAGCCGTATTCTTCCAGCTCATGCATCTTGCGTGTCTCGGTCTCACGCGGTTCCAGAAATCGCAGCGGTTCGGGGATTGGCACCTGATAGACCAGGATCTGCCCCTCGCGCAGCGGGGTTTCGGGAATGCGGTGGCGGGTCTGGATCACCGTGGCCTCACTTGTGGCCTCGGTCACCGCGACGCCCGCGACGCGCTGAAAGAACTTGCGGATCGACACGGCATTGGTCGTGTCATCCGCGCCCTGATCTATCACCTTCAACCTGTCCTCGGGTGTCAGGCAGGCGGCCGTGACCTGCACGCCCCCTGTGCCCCAACCGTAAGGCATCGGCATTTCGCGGCTGGCAAAAGGAACCTGATAGCCCGGCACCGCGACCGCCTTCAGAATGGCCCTGCGGATCATGCGTTTGGTGTCTTCGTCGAGATAGGCGAAGTTGTAGGCTTGATCGCTCATCTGTTCCGCCCCATCTTTTGGCCGGATACACCCTTTGACCCCAAGGCCACGTCATGCCCGCATGGATCATTCTTGGCCTTGCCGCCGCTGCGCTGATTTGGCTGATCCTGCGCCGCACAGCGGCCAGAACACCGGACAAAACACCGGGCAAAACGCGCGCGCGAATTGCCAGCGGAACGCCGGATCAGGGCAGCGTC
>JBAXXO010000039.1:0-16516 GCA_037127855.1 Alphaproteobacteria bacterium | reverse complement strand
CAGGCATCAAGGTGAGCCGGGTCATGACGGACAATGGGGCATGCGACACATCCTTTGCCTTTGCCGCCGCTTGCAAGGACCTGAAATTGAAACACATCCGCACCAAGCCCTACACACCCAAAACCAACGGAAAAGCCGAGCGGTTCATCCAGACCGCCCTGCGTGAATGGGCCTATGCCCGCGCTTACGCCACCTTCGAACAGCGCAAAGACCATCTGCCCGAATGGACCCACATGTACAATTGGCATCGCCCGCACGGCAGCCTAAACTCCAAACCACCCATCAGACGCCTTGGGCTGCCAATGGACAACCTGTTGAGGTTCCACAGCTAGATAACAGCCTTTTCCAAAAAAGGGCGGTTCTGGACGATGCGGTCATAACCGACCTCGGACAGGTCCAGCGTGCGAAAGCCGTCATAGGTGATCAATTCTGACACGGCGCGCCCGGCAGCCGGGCCTTGCTGCAGGCCATGTCCAGAGAATCCGTTGGCAAAGATGAAATTCGTGACCTGTGGATGCCGGCCCACGATCAGATTGTGATCCAGCGTGTTGAAATCGTAATGACCGGCCCATTGATTGACGACCTTGATCGCCTCGAACCCCGAGGCACGATGGGCGAGTGCGGGCCAGATGATGGTCTCAAACTCGTCATAGCAAGGCTCGAAATCGTCCCAGTCAACGGCGGGGTCGTGAGTGGGCGGACAGCCGGCCAGAAAATAGCGGCCCTCGGGGCGGCAAAAGGTGCCCGAGGGGTCTATCATCAGGGGCAGGCGGCCGCCATTGACGGTGGCGCTGCCTTCGGGGCTGCGGGCGCAGTCGTAGACGAACAGAGTGCGCTTGCGCGGTTCGACAGGCACGGTCAGGCCTGCCATGCCAGCGGTTTTGGCGGCTCTTGGACCCGAAGCGTTGACGACGGTGCCAGTTTGCACGACGGCACCGGATTTAAGCGTGACGCTGGTCACAAGACTGCCGGCGCGGGTGATGGTCACGACCTCGTCGGTCACGTAATCGGCCCCAAGCGCGCGGGCCTTTGCCTTGAATCCGTTCATCAGGCCGGTATTGGAAAACCACCCTTCGCCCGATTGACCATAGGAAGCCAGCAAGATGTCATCGACATTCAGATGTGGAAAGGCGCGGGCCAGTGCAGACTGATCCCACAGCACCACATCGGCCCCGCAGGCACGCTGGACGGCGTGGTTTTCGCGCAGGGTCTGGGCCTGTGCCGGGGTCGCTGCCAGAAACAGATAGCCGCCGGGGTGAAAGTGCAGATCGGGCGCCACCTCGCCCTTGACCTGCATCGTGGGGCCAAAGTCGCGGATGAAGGCCGAGCCGAACTGGCTGATCCTGACATTCACGGCGTTGGAGAACTGGGTCCGGATCGAGGCGGCCGACAGCGAGGTCGAGGCAAAACGATAGGTCGGGTCGCGTTCCACCACCAGCACCGATCCCTGAAAATCGGGGTTGGTCGTCAGAAAATAGGCCACCGATGACCCGATCACCGCGCCGCCGACAATCACCACATCATAGTTCGGTTTCAATGCCTTACCCCTTTTGCGCCGCAAGCCCTGCGGCGCGAATCTGTGACAGGGTCTGGCGCGGGGTCAATGCCTCTGGTGAGATATCGAGGTCGAGAACAGCGCCGGTCGTCGAGGCGAGGGCGCGGGCAAAGGCGGCGGGAAAGTCGGCGGTGTGGGCGACGCGTTCGCCATGAAAGCCATAGGCCCGGGCCAGCATCACGAAATCTGGGTTGATCATGTTGGTGCCGAAGACGCGGGTGGGATAGTTGCGTTCCTGATGGGCGCGGATCGTGCCGTAGATGCCGTTGTTCAGGATCAAAACGATGGGCTGTGCGTCATACTGGGCGGCGGTGGCCAATTCCTGCGAGGTCATCTGAAAATCGCCATCCCCGGCAAAGCAGACCACGGTTCGGTCGGGGTGGGCGATCTTGGCGGCAATCGCGGCGGGCAGGCCATAGCCCATGGCGCCAGACTGGGGGGCAAGAAGCCGGGCGGTGGGGCCGAAGGGGAAGAATTTGTTCGGCCAGACCGTGAAGTTACCGGCGCCGTTGGTCAGCACCACATCCGGCGGCAACACGCGGCGCAGATGCTCGGTCACGGCTATCATGTCGACGGGCGAGGGTTGCGGTGGGGCATGCAGACTGGCCTCATACCCCTGTCGGGCCTGGGCGCGCCATTCGGCCCAGCCACCTTGCACGGGGCGCAGTGCAGCCGCAAAGGCATTCGGCCCAGCCTGGATCCCCAAGGCCGGCTGATAGATCTTGCCCAATTCGCGGTCTGACCCGTGGACATGGATCAGCGTCTGTTTTGGCACAGGCACGTCCAGCAAAGTGTAGCCATCCGTCGTCATCTCGCCAAAGCGCACGTTCACGGCCAAGATCACATCGGCGTCGCGGATCAGCGACTTGACATGGGGGGGCATGCCCACGCCCGCCTCGCCGGAATAGCTGGCGGAGTGGTTGTCGAAGCGGTCTTGATAGCGGAAGGCGGCAACGACGGGGATGTCGGAGCCTTGGGCAAAGTGGTGCAGGTCAGTGCGGCCCTGATCGGTCCAGTTCACCCCGCCCACCAGCAGGACGGGGCGGCAGGCGGCGGCGAGCAGGGCGAGGGCGTGTTCCACGGCTGCCGGGGCAGGAGCGGGTTCGTGGATGTGGGTCGGGCTGGTCAGGGGGGCGGCGCGGGTCAGGCTGGTCAGCATATCTTCGGGCAGGGCGACGACGACCGGGCCGGGGCGACCTGTCAAGGCGGTCGTCCAGGCGCGGGCGAGCAATTCGGGCAGGCGGTTGACGTCGTCAATCTCGACCACCCATTTCGCCATGGTGCCAAAGACGGCACAGTAGTCGATTTCTTGAAAAGCCTCGCGACCGCGCATGTCGAGCCCGACTTGACCGACAAACACGATCATCGGCACCGAATCTTGCATCGCGGTGTGGATGCCGATCGCGGCGTTGGTGGCCCCGGGGCCACGGGTGACCATGCAGATGCCGGGCGACCCTGTCAGCTTGCCCCATGCGGCGGCCATGAAGGCCGCACCGCCCTCGTTTCGGCAGTTGATGAAATCGAGGCGACCCTGCGTGTCGTGCAGCGCGTCCAGCACCGCCAGATAGCTTTCGCCCGGCACGCCAAAGGCGCGAGTGGCACCCAAGGCGACCAAGGATTGTACCAGAACCTGCCCGCCGTTGCGCATCATCTGCCCCTTTGCCTTTGGCTGCATCGTGCACATTGCAAGAGCAGGCGCAATGAAAAGGGGCGAGGCTTGCGCCCCGCCCCCTGTGGTCATGTCAGACCATTACTTCTGCCAGGATTTGACCAGCTCGTCATAAGAGATGGTTTCGCCCTGGGGCTTTTCATTCGCCAGCTTGGCGACCGGGGCACCGGGGGCGTCCAGCCAGACCTGCGGGTCCTGCTCTTCGTTCATCTTCGGGCCAAGATCACCCTGAACGCCGGATTTCTCCAGACGGATCAGGACCTTTTCCTGCTCGGCGCACAGCGCATCCAGCGCCTCTTGCGGGGTCTTGTCGCCCGACATCGCGTCACCGATATTCTGCCACCACAGTTGTGCCAGTTTCGGATAGTCCGGGATGTTGGTACCGGTGGGCGACCATTGCAGACGGGCGGGCGAGCGGTAGAACTCGATCAACCCGCCCAGTTTGGGCGCGCGTTCGGTGAAGTGCGGGCTGTCGATGGTAGACTGACGGATGAAGGTCAGGCCAACGTCGGACTTTTTCACGTCAACGGTCTTGGAGGTGACGAACTGGGCATAGAGCCAGGCCGCCTGAGCACGGTCCACCGGGGTGGACTTCATCAAGGTCCAGGAACCGGCATCCTGATAGCCGATCTTCTGGCCTTTTTGCCAATAGGCGCCGTGCGGCGAGGGGGCCATGCGCCACTTGGGCGTGCCATCCTCGTTCATCACCGGGGTGCCGGGAGCAACGGCGGCAGCGGTGAACACGGTGTACCAGAACATCTGCTGGGCAATCGCACCCTGCGCCGGAACCGGGCCAGCCTCGCCAAAGGTCATCCCCATGGCGGCGGGCGGCGAATAGGCTTTCAGCCAGTCAATCGCCTTGGTCACGGCATAAACGGCAGCTGCGTCGTTGGTCGAACCGCCGCGTGCCACGCAAGAGCCGACGGGCTGCGACTTTTCGTTGACGCGGACGCCCCATTCGTCGACCGGCAAGCCGTTCGGTTCGCCCACGTCACCCATCCCGGCCATCGACATCCACGCGTCGGTGTAACGCCAGCCGAGCGAGGGGTCTTTCTTGCCGTAGTCCATGTTGCCGAAGACCGAGGTCGGCCCGCCCATATAGGACATGTCGCGACCAGTGAAGAACTGCGCGATATCCTCATAGGCCGACCAGTTGACCGGAACGCCGAGGTCATAGCCGTATTTGGCCTTGAAATCGTCCTTGGTCTTTTGATCGTTGAACCAGTCATAGCGGAACCAGTACAGGTTGGCGAACTGCTGGTCGGGCAGTTGGTACAGTTTGCCATCCGGCCCGGTGGTGAAGGAGGTGCCGATGAAGTCGGCCACGTCGAGGCCCGGGTTGGTGACCGATGCGCCTTCGCCGGCCATCCAGTCGGTCAGGTTGCGGGCCTGCTGATAGCGCCAGTGGGTGCCGATCAGGTCGGAGTCATTGATATAGGCGTCATAGATGTTTTCGCCCGACTGCATCTGCGTTTGCAGCTTTTCCACCACGTCGCCTTCGCCGATCAGATCATGGGTGATCTTGATGCCGGTGATGGCGGTGAAAGCCGGGGCCAGCACCTTGGATTCGTATTCATGTGTGCCGATGGTTTCGGACACGACCTTGATCTCCATGCCCGCATAGGGCTTGGCGGCATCGATGAACCATTGCATTTCCTTTTCCTGATCGGCGCGTCTCAGCGTCGACAGGTCACCGATTTCGGTGTCCAGAAACGTCTTTGCGGCATTGATGTCGGCGAAAGCCGGCATGCCGCAGGCCATCAGCGCAAGCGCCATGGCCGTTGAAGTTCGACGAAGTCTCATTGGATTCCTCCCAGAATGATTAGTCGTTTGTGCGTTTCGGCGCGCTGGCCTTGGGGCGAGGGTCGCACTCTCGCCCCAAGGCGTCTTGTATCCTGATCTAGACCCAGCGAAACACCGCTGCGGCATAGATCAGGCAGAGGATCAGCGCCCAGGTCAGCGGGGCGCCAAAGGCAAACAGCCAGGCCAGATTGATGAAGGCCGAGCCGAGCAAGGTGATGAACAGCCGGTCGCCGCGTGTGGTTTCGATGCCAAGCACGCCGCGACGGGGGGTTTCGGGATAGCGGATCGCCAGCAGCGTCATCAAGATCAGCACGCAGGCGATTGCGTAAAAGAAAAGGGCGATGGGAAAGGTCCAGGCCATCCAGCCGCCCTTGATCATGGGGTCGAACCACAGCATGCCCGTATCGTCCCGCGGCACGGCCCAGATCAGAAATCCCAGAAACGCGGACATGACGGCGATGATGATGGCGTATAGGCTGGTCCAGCGGGTCGTGGTCATCACACCCTCCCCAGGGCAAAACCCTTGGCGATGTAGTTGCGCACAAAGTAGATCACCAAGGCGCCCGGAATGATCGTCAGCACCCCCGCCGCAGCCAAAACCCCCCAGTCCATACCCGACGCCGACACGGTGCGCGTCATGGTCGAGGCGATGGATTTTGCATTGACCGAGGTCAGCGTGCGCGACAGCAGCAGTTCAACCCACGAGAACATGAAGCAGAAAAACGCCGCCACACCGATGCCCGATGCCACCAGCGGCATGAAGATGCGGATGAAGAAGCGGCCAAAGGAATAGCCGTCGATATAGGCGGTTTCGTCAATCTCCTTGGGGACGCCGCGCATGAAACCTTCGAGAATCCACACGGCCAAGGGCACGTTGAACAGGCAATGCGCCAGTGCCACCGCGATATGGGTGTCAAACAACCCGACCGACGAATAAAGCTGAAAGAAGGGCAGCGCAAACACCGCAGGCGGCGACATGCGGTTGGTCAGCAGCCAGAAGAAAAGATGCTTGTCGCCCATGAAGCTGTAGCGCGAAAAGGCATAGGCAGCGGGCAGTGCCACGGTGATCGAGATCACCGTGTTCATCACCACATAGATCATCGAGTTGACATAACCCATATACCAAGATGGATCGGTGAGAATCGTCATGTAATTCGCGAAGGTCAGATTTTGCGGAACAACCGAGAAGGTCGAGGTGATCTCAGTATTGGTTTTCAGGCTCATGTTGATCAACCAATAGATCGGGATCAGCAAGAACAGCAGGTAAACCGTCATCACGATGGCGGGAGAACGGTTGCGCATCATCTGGTCTCCTGCGCGTCAAGCGTGGTCATCACGGTGTAGAACACCCAGGATACCAGAAGGATCACCAGAAAATACATGATCGAAAAGGCCGCCGCCGGGCCGAGGTCAAACTGACCGACGGCCATTTTCACAAGGTCGATCGACAGGAAGGTCGTCGAATTGCCCGGGCCACCACCTGTCAGCACAAACGGCTCGGTGTAGATCATGAAACTGTCCATGAAGCGCAGCAGCACGGCAATCAGCAACACGCCACCCATCTTGGGCAGTTCGATGTAGCGAAACACGCTCCACCGGCTGGCCTGATCGATCTTGGCCGCCTGATAATAGGCCTGCGGAATCGATTGCAGCCCGGCATAGCACAGCAACGCCACAAGGCTGGTCCAGTGCCATACATCCATGATGATGATCGTCAGCCAGGCATCCAGCGCGTCATTGGTGTAGTTGAAGTCGATGCCGATCGCCTCGAGCGTATGGCCGAGCAGCCCGATATCCACACGGGCGAAAATCTGCCAGATCGTGCCCACCACATTGAAAGGGATCAGAAGTGGCAGCGCCATCAGCACAAGGCAAAAGCTGGCCCACAACCCCTTTTTCGGCATGTTGAGCGCAATGTAGATGCCCAAGGGCACCTCGATCACCAGAATGATCGCCGAAAACAGCACCTGCCGCCCCAAGGCCGCATGCATCCGATCGGATGAGATCATGTCCTGAAACCAGCCCAGCCCGTTCCAGAAGAAGTCGTTCTGACCGAAAGTATCGTTGACCGAGTAATTGACCACCGTCATCAGCGGGATCACGGCTGAGAAGGCCACGATAATCAGCACCGGCAGCACCAGAAACCACGCCTTGTTGTTCTGGGTCTTGTCCATCAGCCAATACTCCCGAAAACGGGACCCCCTTGCACGCGCCAGTCGTCGGCATACACATTCACGCGCTCGGGTGCGAATTTGACCCGCGTCATATCCGCACCGATCGCCACACCCTCGGGCGAGATCACGTTGACAGCCTGCCCCGCCACGTCGCCCCGGATGATCCGGTGGCGGCCCACATCCTCGATGCGGTGAATGGTGATGGGCAGGCCCTCGTCGGCGGAAAGATCGCAATATTCAGGGCGGATGCCGATCTGCACCCGGCCTTTGACCGGGGCATAGCTGGCGCCCAGAGGCAGGTCCAGACCATGCACATACGCCATCTGGCCAGACACCTGAGCGTCCAGCAGGTTCATCCCGGGACTGCCGATGAAATAGCCGACAAAGGTATGCGCAGGGGTCTCGAACAGATCTTCGGGCGTGCCCATCTGGACCACGCGACCATCATACATTACCACCACCTTGTCAGCGAATGTCAGAGCCTCGGTCTGGTCATGGGTCACGTAAATCATCGTGTGGCCGAACTCGCGGTGCAACTGCTTGAGTTGAGTGCGCAATTCCCACTTCATATGCGGGTCGATCACGGTCAATGGCTCGTCGAACAGGATCGCATTGACGTCCTCGCGCACCATGCCACGGCCAAGGCTGATCTTTTGCTTGGCATCGGCAGTCAGGCCGCGCGCCTTGCGGTCCAGCGTCGCCTCCATTCCGATGGTGGTGGCAATCGCCTGCACACGGGCCTTGACATAGGCCGGGTCCATGCCCCGGTTGCGCAGCGGAAAGGCCAGGTTTTCGCGCACCGTCATCGTGTCATACACAACTGGAAACTGGAAAACCTGCGCGATGTTGCGCGCTGCCGTCTGGGAATCGGTCACATCGCGGTCACCAAAAAGCACCCGGCCTTGGCTGGGTCTGAGCAGGCCGGATATGATGTTCAGCAACGTTGTCTTGCCGCAACCCGAGGCCCCCAGCAGCGCATAGGCCCCGCCATCCTGCCAGACATGGTCCATCTGTTTCAGGGCGTAATCGGCGTCGCCCTTGGGTGTGGCACTGTAACTGTGGGCAAGGTTTTGCAGGGTGATCTGGGCCATCATGCAGCCTTGGCGTAAGCGGCTGTGCTGGCCAGGTGCCCCGCCCTGTCAAAGGCATAGACGCAAGAAAGGTCCAGCCACATCTTGACCGTGTCGCCAGGGTTCAACGAATGAACCCCATGCACCAGTGCCACCCAACGGTCAGGGCCATGGCTCAAGTGCAAGAAGGTTTCGGACCCGGTGATCTCAGTCACGCCGACGGTGCACGGAAACTCGACAGCGCCCAGGGTCGCAGGATACAGATGCAGATGGTTGGCCCGGAACCCTGCCATGTAACTGCCATCGGTCAGCCGCGCAAAGCCATGGGTCGCCTCGGCGCTGACGGTGTCACCAAAACGCAAGTGGTTGCCCTGTTTGGTGAAGGACACGAAATTCATCGGTGGATTGCTGAACACACGGGCGGTCGTGGCATCGACGGGGTGGCGGTAGACATCGGGCGTGGGACCGAACTGCGTGATGCGGCCCTGCCATAAAGTTGCGGTGTTGCCGCCCAGCAGCAACGCCTCTTCAGGTTCGGTCGTGGCATAGACAAAGATTGCGCCCGAGCGTTCAAAGATCCGCGGAATCTCGGCACGCAATTCCTCGCGCAGCTTGTAATCGAGGTTGGCAAGCGGTTCGTCCAGCAAGACCAGACCGGCCTCCTTGACCAAGGCCCGCGCAAGGGCACAGCGCTGCTGCTGTCCGCCCGACAGTTCGAGCGGTTTGCGTTGCAGCATGGGCGTCAGTTTCAGCATATCGGCGGTGTCGCGGACGGCGCGATCGATCTGAGACGAAGATTTGCCGATCAGTCGCAGGGGCGAGGCGATGTTGTCATAGACTGTCATGCCGGGATAGTTGATGAATTGCTGATAAACCATGGCGATCTTGCGGTCCTGCACGCGCTGGCCGGTCACGTCGCGGCCCTGCCACAGGATGCGGCCCTCGGTCGGTTGATCCAGACCCGCCATAAGCCGCATAAGGCTGGTCTTGCCCGACTGGGTCGGCCCCAGCAGCACATTCATCGTGCCGTTTTGAAGCGTCAGGTTGGTAGGCAGGATATGGTCTTGCCCTTTGACCACCCGCGACACCGATTGCAGTTCGATTGACATGCCGCTTTCCTACTGCGCCGCGGGGTGCAGAGCCCCGAGGTCTTGTGTGATGTAATCTTGCAGGCGGTCCACCTGTGCCTTGTCCAGTCGGAGGCCCAGTTTGGTGCGGCGCCAGACGATATCGGCGGCATCGCGGGCGAACTCGTGGGTGATCAGCCAATCTACCTCGGCGGCGGTGAGGGTTGCACCGAAATCGGCTCCCAGATCGGCGGCGCTGCGGGCTTGGCCCAGCAGGGTCGCGGCCTCGGTACCATAGGCGCGGATCAGGCGGGCGGCCCAGTAGGGGGTTAGAAAGCCGTATCGTGCGCGCAGATCTGCGGTCAGGCGGGCCACGTCACCATGGGGGAAATCACCGCCGGGCAGGGGGGCGCGGGCGGTCCATGCCGGTTTGGCCTGCGGAAAGAACGGCACGAGTTTCGCCAGCGAGCTTTCGGCCAGACGGCGGTAGGTGGTGATCTTGCCGCCGAAAACGTTCAGCATCGGCGGGCCGTTCAGGTCCAACGACAAGACGTAATCGCGTGTCGCAGCCGTGGCTGAGGTGGCGCCGTCGTTGTACAGGGGGCGGACGCCCGCATAGGTCCAGACCACATCCGCGCGCGTGACGGGTTTGGCGAAATACTGGCTGGCAAAGGCCAGCAGATAGTCGCGTTCTTCATCCGTGCAGGTGGCCGCATCGAGAGGGGCCTGATGGTCCTTGTCGGTCGTGCCGATCAGGGTGAAATCCTGTTCATAAGGAATGGCAAAGATGATCCGGCCATCGGTGCCCTGAAAGAAGTAGCAGCGGTCATGGTCATACAGCTTGCGCGTCACGATATGGCTGCCGCGTACCAGCCGAACACCCTCGGTCGCGTTGATGCGGGTAACGTTGCGGATGATCTCTTCGACCCAGGGACCGCCGGCATTCACCAAGGCGCGGGCGGTAAAGATCTGGCGACCCTCGGCATTTTCGGTGATGATCTGCCACAGCCCATCCTGGCGGTCAGCACTGGTGACCTTGGTGCGGGTCATGATCCGCGCGCCCAGACGGGCGGCATCGCGGGCGTTCAGTGAGACGAGTTTGGAATCCTCGATCCAGCAGTCCGAATACTCATAGGCCTTCGAAAAGCGCTTTTGCAGCGGTTTGCCTGCGGCATCGGTGGTCAGGTCGAGCGTTCGGGTGGCTGGCAGGATCTTGCGCCCGCCAAGGGTATCATACAAGAACAGGCCCAGCCGGATCAGCCATGCTGGACGGCGACCCTTCATCCAAGGCATGAATGTGGCCATCAGTTTGCCGGTCGGCGTCTCGCCCTCGAAGCGCATGTCGGGGTGATAGGGCAGCACAAATCGCATGGGCCATGAGATGTGCGGCATGGCGACCAGCAAGGTTTCGCGTTCTTTCAGTGCCTCGCGCACCAGACGGAACTCGAAATACTCCAGATAGCGCAGCCCACCGTGGAACAGCTTGGTCGATGCCGATGACGTGGCCTGCGCCAGATCGCCCTGTTCGGCCAATGCCACCGTCAGCCCACGGCCACTGGCATCACGGGCGATGCCGCAGCCATTAATGCCACCACCGATTATGAAAATATCAACCACTGCCGGTTGCTGTTGCGGTGCCACCAAGATGCCCTCCCAAGCCGTTCGAACCTGCGGGAAAGGCTGGCCTCGGTCAACATATTTTTTCGTTTTAGCGCGAATTGGCAAAAAGCGAACATCAAGGAGCGGACACTCGCGCTCAAGTTGTTGAAATTGCATTAAAGTTTCAAAAACGCGTAAAAACACATAGGCAGAAGTGGGCGCGGAACCCTTAGCAAGCGCCGTTTTTCTGGCTTGAACCAAGGGCAGAACTGGTGAAGACAAAGCCTGTGGTGCCGTGATGGGGGGAAGAGGTCTTGGCTCTGAGCTTTCGGCAAAGCGAGATTGTTGACATTGCGCGGTCCGAAGGCCGTGTCGTTGTTGAAGAGTTGGCGCAGCGCTTTGATGTTACGCTGCAGACGATCCGACGCGATCTGACCGAACTTGCTGACGAAGGCTTGCTGGACCGGGTTCATGGCGGGGCGGTCCCGCGGCGGGGTGTGACCAATCTGGATTACGAAGAACGCCGGCATATGAATGATGCCGCCAAGACCGCTATCGCCCAGGCCTGTGCGGCGCTTATTCCGGACAACTGTTCGATCATCATGAACCTTGGGACGACGACCGAGGCGGTGGCGCGGGAATTGCTGCATCACCGCAGCATCACGGTGATCACCAACAACATGAATGTCGCGAATATTCTGGTCGCCAATCCGGGCTGTGACATCATGGTGGCAGGTGGTGCCTTTCGGCGGTCGGATGGCGGTCTGGTGGGCGAGTTGACCACGCAGTTTTTTGAACAGTTCAAGGTGGACTATGCCGTCATCGGCTGTTCGGCGCTGGATGGGGATGGCGATCTGCTGGACTTTGACCTAGCGGAGGTGCGGGTGTCCAAGACCATCATAGGACAGGCGCGGCGCGTGTTTCTGGTATGTGATCATTCCAAGCTTGGCCGGTCAGCGCCCGCCCGTCTCGCCTCGTTAAGCGAGATCAGCGCGGTGTTTACCGACCTGCCATTCCCCGAAGAACTTGCGCGTCGGTGTCAAGACTGGGGGACCGAGGTCAACCTTAGCGCCTGCCCGTGATGCGAATGGACGGTGGTTTTGCACCTGCAGGTGGCAGAGAAAAGGGCCATGCCGCCATCCAAGCAGGGTATTTGGACCAAAATGAAACGGGCGTCAGCGTGTGAATTGCGTCTTTGGGTGAGGGCCGGCATGGTGCGGTGGAGCGGGAGGGGTCGGATCTTGGCCAGCGCGGGTGGCATACGCCGCTTTGGGATGCCATCGCGGTTCTGACGAAGACGAGACTGCAGCGGGGCGGTAGGCGCCCTATCTGCGTTGCGACGTGGCTGAGGGTGGCTGGGTGTTGCCCAGCCATGGGCTGTTGCAAGAGGTTTTGCGCACGATCTTACCGCCCGAAACCTGCGCCACCTGACTTGATTGTCTCAAATCGGTGCTGTTTTTTTGGGCTATTCGAGCCAGAGGCAACCAATGCATGCTGCAAAAATACATTTGGAAGACACCTTTTCTATAATCACGATAGAAAGAAGCGTGTTTTTTGCTTGCAAATCACTACTATCCCTGTCGTGATATAGGGGTAAGCGATGTCCCAGCCTTTTCCAGCCTGAAGGAGAGAATCATGTTCAAGACGATCCGAATTGCCGGCCAGATCACAGCGCAGGGTCTCCATGTGCGCGATCATCAAGATGGTCGTGTGACAATTTCCATCGGCACCCAGATGCTGACGGGCTGGCCGATCCTTCGGACGGCCAAAGCGGCGCTGGCGGGTCTGATGTTGGGCGTGCTCGGCTTTGGGTCGCCGCAGGGCGCTGCGGCTGAATCTTTGCTGAATGTCAGCTATGACCCGACGCGCGAATTGTACGCGGACATCGACGAAGCGTTCATCGCCTATTGGACCGGGCTGGGAAAGGATGCGCCGACCATCGAGATGTCGCATGGCGGGTCAGGTGCGCAGGCGCGGGCTGTAATCGACGGGTTGCAGGCACAGGTGGTGACGCTCGCGCTCGCCGCGGATATCGACAAGATTGCCAAGGAAGGCAAGGTTGCCAAGGATTGGCAGGCCAGCCTGCCGCACAATTCCAGCCCCTATACCTCGACCATCGTGTTTCTTGTGCGGGCAGGCAATCCTAAGGGCATCAAGGATTGGGGCGATCTGATTGGCGATGGTGTCGAGGTTATCACGCCCAACCCCAAGACCAGCGGTGGCGCGCGCTGGAACTATTTGGGGGCCTGGGCTTGGGCGGAGAAGAACGGCAAGGACCCCAAGGAGTTTGTGAAGGCGTTGTATGCGCATGTTCCGGTGCTGGATACGGGTGCACGTGCCGCGACCACGACTTTTGCCCAGCGTGGCATCGGGGATGTGCTGCTGGCTTGGGAAAACGAGGCTTATCTTGCAAAGAAAGAACTGGGAGAGGATCAGTTCGAGATCGTGGTCCCCTCGGTCTCGGTCCTAGCCGAACCTCCGGTCGCCCTTGTAGATTCCAATACCAAGTCTGATGCGCAGCGCGAATTGGCCAGGGCCTATCTGGACTTTCTGTATACACCCCAAGCGCAGGCGATCATTTTCGCCAACTTCTACCGGGGTTGGGATACGTCCAAGGCGGATCCTGCCGATGTGGCGCGCTTTCCGAAGCTTGAACTCTACGACATCGCCCATTTCGGCGGCTGGTCCAAGGTTCAGAACGAGCAGTTTGCCGATGGCGGTGTGTTCGATCAGATATATGTGGCGAAATGACTGAAGTTCCGGTCCCTTTGCCAAGGCGAGCGCGGGCCTTTGTGGCGCGCTCGCCGATGCCGGGGTTTGGGGTAAGCATGGGGGTTACCCTGACCCTGCTGTCGCTGATCGTGCTTTTGCCGATTGGGGCGCTGTTATGGAAAGGCATAGCTTTTGGACCCGCACAGGTGTGGGCTGTGATCAATACCGAACGGGTATGGGCCGCGCTGTTCTTGTCGTTTCGGCTGGCGCTGTTTGCGGCCGCGTTGAACCTGGTCTTCGGTGTGGCGCTGGCCTGGGTGCTGGCGCGGTATGACTTTCCGGGGCGAAAGATCGTCGACGCCTCGGTTGACCTGCCCTTTGCCTTGCCCACCGCGGTCGCCGGCATCGCCTTGACCACGCTTTACGCGCCCAAAGGTGCGTTTGGTCAGATTGCCGCCACGTTCGGCACAAAGATCGCCTATACGCAATGGGGCATCTTTATTGCCTTGGTGTTTGTCGGACTTCCCTTCGTCATCCGGACCGTGCAGCCCGTGATCGAGGAAATCGAACAGGAGGTCGAGGAAGCCTCGGCCACATTGGGGGCGGGTCGGCTGATGACCCTGCGCCGCATCATCCTGCCGATGCTGCTGCCCGCGGCGTTGACCGGCTTTGCACTCGCTTTGGCACGGTCAGTGGGGGAATACGGATCGGTGATCTTCATCGCGGGCAACCTGCCGATGAAAACCGAGATTGCCCCGCTGCTGATCGTGATCCGGCTGGAGGAGTATGATTACGATGCTGCTGCCGCGATCGGTATCGCCATGCTGGTGATCTCGTTTTTCATGCTTCTGGTCATCAATCTGATCCAGATATTCAGCAGACGGAGGATTGGCCTTGTCTGATTCGGCCCCCCTACACCACCATCCGCCCCGCCGTTTTCGTCGGGCGACCGAGGAAAGCCCGCTGGTCCGCGTGACGCTAATCGTCACAGTGGTCGCGGTGCTGGCTGTGCTGGTTTATGCGCCCCTTGCCGTCGTATTCATCGAGGCCTTGGCCAAGGGTGCGGGTGCGGCGCTGGCATCGCTGTTCAAGCCTGAGGCCGTATCGGCCATCCGCCTGACACTGACCGTGGCCGCCGTTGTCTTGCCGCTGAATGCGCTGTTTGGTGTTGCCGCCGCTTGGGCCATCACGAAATTCGATTTTCGCGGCAAAGCGTTTCTGATCACCTTGATCGATCTGCCCTTTTCCGTATCGCCCGTGGTGGCAGGATTGTGTCTGGTGCTGTTGTTCGGCGCCAATTCCACCTTGGGGGGGATATTGGTGGCCTCGGGTCATCCGATCATCTTTGCCTTGCCGGGCATCATTCTGGCCAGCCTGTTTGTGACCTTTCCCTTCGTCGCCCGTGAATTGATTCCGGTGATGATCGAACAGGGTCGTGCTGAAGAGGAGGTCGCCCTGACACTGGGTGCGGGTGGTGGGCGGGTCTTCTGGACGGTCACGCTGCCGAAAATCCGCTGGGCGTTGATGTATGGCACGCTGCTGTGCAACGCCCGCGCCATGGGTGAGTTTGGCGCAGTCGCCGTCGTCTCGGGCAAGATTCGGGGCGTCACGGCCACGATGCCGATCAGCATCGAGATGTTGTACAATGAATACCTGTCAGTTGCCGCCTTTAGCCTTGCTGCTGTGCTGGCACTGCTGGCGCTGGTCACCCTGATCTTGAAAACCGCCCTGGAATGGCGCTTTGCCGACCAGCTTGCCGCATCCCATCGACATTGAAAGGGCTATCATATGCATATTCAGATCGACGAGATATCCAAGGAATTCGGCCTGACTGCGGCCCTGACGCCGGTCAGCCTGTCTGTGCCGTCAGGTGCGCTGGTGGCGCTGTTAGGCCCGTCCGGGTCGGGCAAGACGACGCTGTTGCGGATATTGGGTGGGCTGGAATACCCCTCGACCGGGCGTGTGTTGTATGATGGGCAGGATGCGACGGGGCTGTCGGTGCAGGAACGCAGGGCTGGTTTTGTGTTCCAGAACTATGCCCTGTTCAAGCACATGACAGTGTTCGAAAACATCGCCTATGGCTTGCGTGCCCGCCGAAAGCCCTATCGCCCGGTCGAAGCTGAGATCAATCGCCGCGTCAACAACCTGATGACGCTGATCCAATTGCCCGACATTGGCAAGCGGTACCCCAGCCAGTTGTCGGGCGGTCAGCGCCAGCGTGTCGCGCTGGCGCGGGCCTTGGCGATAGAGCCGCGCATGCTGTTGCTTGACGAACCCTTCGGGGCCTTGGATGCCCGCGTCCGCAAGGAACTGCGGCAGGGTCTGCGGGAAATACACGACACTACGGGGCTGACGACGATCTTTGTCACCCATGATCAGGAAGAAGCTATGGAACTGGCCGATCTGGTCGTCGTCATGTCGATGGGCCGGGTCGAGCAGATCGGTCGCCCCAATGATATTCGTGCCAAACCCGCAACAGCCTTTGTGCGCGAGTTCATCACGGTCTGACGATGCCCGATTCGGACAATTATGATCCCTCCCCTATGGTTCTGGACCGTTCCCAAGCCAAGATTTGGACCTAGGTGTTCAGTCCTGGCATGTGATGGATCGGGTTTCGGGTGAACCTTTCGGGTTCGATTGTCCAATGCCTACCCATGAACTCGTAGGGCGTCAGGCCTTTGGCGGTGACGTATTGGCGAACCAGTTTGACGCGATCTTGCAGACTCTTGTACCTGCTGATGCCACTCTCGAACTTTTCGAAGAACTTTTCAGGGACGCATGGGACAAGCGTGCAGGGATCGTCGAAAACGGGTCCCTCCGTGCCAACAAGAGTGAGACATCCGACTGTCTGAAGTTTACACTCGAGG
>JBAXXO010000038.1:0-16677 GCA_037127855.1 Alphaproteobacteria bacterium | reverse complement strand
CCCGGCCATGGTCGTGGCCAGGATGACCCGGTGCAGCAGGCTTTCGGGTTTTTGCGTCGGATGCGCTTTGCTGCCATTCTCGTCTTTCAGCCGCTCATGGCCGGTGCACAGCGGCAGCAGCCAGTCGGACCGCATCTGCACCCCGTCGTTCAACGCCTTTAGCGCCTCGTAATTGAAGGTATAGCGACTACCCTCATCCCGGCCTGCCCAGATCAGGGTCTCATGCGCATTGGTCAGCCGCTTGCCCTTGAAATTCGGCATCGGATTGGATTTGCGCCAGACGACATCGTTCAGCAACCAAAAGCCCTGATTCTGCAACTCGGCCCCCAGACGAAAGATGTTGTGATAGCTGCCGATCACCCAGATCGCGCCATTAGGTTTCAAAAGCCGCCGCGCCGCCGCCAGCCAGTCGCGGGTAAAGGCGTCATAGCTGGCAAAACTGGCGAACTGGTCCCAGTGGTCATCCACGGCATCGACCAAGGAATTGTCTGGCCGGTGCAGATGCCCCTTCAACTGCAGGTTATAGGGTGGATCGGCAAAGATCAGGTCGACCGACCCCGCTGGCAGGGAATTCATCACCTGCACACAATCGCCCGCAACGATCTTGTTCAGCGGCAGTGACACCGCCCCCGTATCCTTGGATTTCACAGCCATGCTCGCCTCTGCCCCGGGGTGTTTGCCACCGCTTGTTGACGCGCAGAATGAAGCCTTGGCGATTCCCCGTCAAATTCTTTTTGAATCAAGGACTTATAGATTTATCTTGCCACAATATGTTGTGGACGGGCGCGAAAGAACACCTATGCCAAGGGGTGACACCCAGATTCTTCAACGCGGCCAGATGTTCTGCCGTGGGGTAGCCTGCGTTGCGATCCCAGCCATAACCCGGATGCTGTTGCGCCAAATCCACCATGATTTGGTCGCGTGTCACTTTTGCCACGATGGACGCCGCAGCGATTGACAGGCTGAGGCTGTCGCCTTTGACCAGGCTCTGCGCCCGCCCGCGCAACCCTTGCGGGATATTGTTGCCGTCAATCAGGTGATAGTCCACTCCCACCAACCCCGTCGCCGCCCGCTCCATCGCCAGCAATGCGGCCTGCAGGATGTTCAGACGGTCGATTTCTGCGACCGTGGCATGGCCAATCGACACTTCGGCCACCGCGAGGATCTGGGCGGCAAGCACCGCCCGCCGCGCTGGGGTCAACTGTTTGCTGTCGCGCAAACCGTCCGGGATCGCCCCGGCAGGCAGCACTACCGCCGCCGCCGTCACCGGCCCCGCCAAGGGCCCGCGCCCCACCTCGTCAATCCCGGCCACCTTGACATAGCCAAGGGCCATCGCCGCGCGTTCATGGTCGAAATGCGGGGTCATCATCCGCCCGACCTATCCCGAACCCAGGACCGGACGCAAACCCGATCCTGCCTTCATACTGGTCCAAATACTCTCTTTCTTTCCTGCAAAACCCGTGTTCGTTCTGGCAAGATCCGTGCGCACCACCCGCCACGGCATCGGGGCATGACCGGTCGCTCAGCTTTCCAGCGGCTCCAGCACCATGGCCGTGATGCAGGTGTCGCTGGTCGCGTCGCAATGCCCTGTTGGCACCGGGCTGGCCGGGGTCACGCTGCTGGCCTGATGCGCCGAGACCGACCGCTGCCCTGCGGCATCGTCCATCCAGGTCGCATAGAGCGCCAGACCCAGTGCGGCCAGCGTGATCAGATCGAGCATCGTCTGGGCAAAGCCCGTGACATGCCACACGACGTCATCGGCAAAGCCGGTCAAGGGTTCGTGCGAGGGGATAAAGCGCGACATCGGGGCCTCCGTGGAACGATCACGCGGGCTGCGGACCAATCGATGTCCCAATCTGTGGCCCACCTGTTCAGACAGGCAATGACGGGCCGGTGTTAGGCGATAACATGGCTGCAAGGTGGCGAAGGGCGCATCGGTTATTGTATAACAGCGCGTTTTTGCCCAAGGTGATCCTCAGGTATCAGGAGGTTCCGATGGCCCATAGCGTTTGGCCCCTGCAGGTTTGGCCCGGACGACAGGTTCGGCGGCGAATGCTGTGCGGCGCGGCCTTGGCCTGTCTGATGGCCCTGCCAGCGCATGCCGACTGCTATGCCGATTACAAGGCCAGCAAACCCGACCCGGTGGGCTTTGCCTATGGGGTGTCACAGGTCAGCGATGCCGCCTGCGCAAATCCCGCGCAGGCCAAGGGCGAACTTGCCCCGCGTCTTGCGGCGGATGGCTGGACTTTGCTTAAAATACTCTCCACCTTCGGTCCAGAGGGGCTGGGGGAAAGGAAAGCGAGTGCCGGAGATTTCTACCTCCGCTACTGACAGTCTGCGGGCCGGCAACCGGGTCGTGGGGTACGGCATCGCCGCCATCGTCCTGATCTTGCTGGGCGCTGCGGCCATCCTGTTCGCGAACCTGCCCGACGCCAATGCGTTCAACGCCCGGGTCGAAAAGCTGTTTGTCGACAATGACAATCTGACCAGCGGCACTGAAATCAAATTGCTGGAAATCCTCGCGCAGTCCGGCACCGCCTATACCGAGATCTTCACAACCTACCGCGCGGTGATCTTTGTTCTGCTGGTCTTTGCCACGGCACTTCTGGTCGCCACGCTGGTCTTTCTGGTCACCATCATCGCGCTCAACCGGCGCATTTCGGCCATCCAGCGTTCGGGCATTCAGGTGGCCTCGCTGCTGATCAGTCGCGAGGGCCGCGCGGTCTATATCAACGATCTGGAATTTGCCCTGACCGAGGCCGCTCTGGAGACGCTGGCGGTACTTGCCGAGGCGCGGATGGATGACGAGGTTCTGACCGGCGCACAGATCGAGGCCGTGATCTCGGGCCGCAACGAGGCTGATTGTGACGAGGCGGCCGGGGCCACCCGCATCAAGCGGCTGCGCGACACCTTGGGCAACCAATTGGTCAGCGAATTGCTGATCAAGACGGTGGCGCGGCGTGGCTATGTGCTAGCCGTGGGCAAGGACGTCATCAAGATGCTGTAGGCAGGGAATGTCGGGCGCGGCCCTGACGGAACGGTCGCGCTGCCTGCGCCAATCTTTAGGGTTTGTAAACCATCTGCCGATAACTTTGCGGCAATGAGCGCTAGTCCCGGCAGGCAAATATGGAAGAAACCTTTGCAGCGTCATCTCCGGCGGCCTCGCCCAACGGGCGCGTCATGGTGGTGTTGACGATCCTGTTTCTTGTGGCATTGGCATGCGGCTGGCGCTATGCCCCCGAACCGGTCGCAAGGGCGCTGTTTCGTCAGGAAAGCCTGATCCGCGCCGAAGGGTACGCCGACAGGCTGGCGGGCTTCTTGGACAATGGCGCGCAAGCATTTCTGGACGGTGCTGTCACGGCGCGGGATATCAACCGGTTGCAGGGCGTGGCCGCGACACGGGATCTTTACCGCATCGTTCTGCGCGGCCCGACGGGTCGGGCTTTTTGGTCGACGCATCCGGGCGATCTGAGGCTATCGCTTGCCATGCCGGAGGTTCAGGCGACCTTGCGGCGTGGCGCGATCCATTTCGCCCACCTGCACCTGCCGGATGCCGAGGTTTTGGGGTCGGCCAATGTGGTGGGGGCGGGAACCGCGGCGACCGATCATTTGGGCCGTGACGTCAATCATCTGATCCTGCCTGTGCGCTGGCGGGGTCAGGTCATCGGCGCGATCGAAACCTATCAGGATGTGACGGCGCTGAACAACAGTTGGCTTGAAACGATTCGCTGGACCTTTGGTCTGGTCGCGGGGGTGATCGGTCTGCTGGGTCTTGCTGCGATGCTGTGCATTCGCCGCGCCGGGGCCGATCGCCTGTCGGCCAGCCGCGCCCATGCGCAGGCCGAGACGGAATTCTTGTCGCAGCAATTGCGGCAGGGGCGCGAGGTGCGGCTGCTGGGCGATCTGAACGAATGGCTGCAATCGTCCGAATCCCTGGATGAGCTGTTTTACATGGTGACGCGGTTTATGTCGCATCTGCTGCCGGCATTGTCCGGCGCGATCTATGTTTATTCCGCGTCGCGCGATGTGCTGGATGGGTCCTGTTCGTGGAACGGCGGCACGCACAGGACGCATATCCACCCCGAGGATTGCTGGGGCCTGCGACGTGGGCGCACCTATTCCAATTCTGAAAGCGAAGTAAGATTCGTCTGTGCCCATGTCCCTGACGATGATCACGCAAAGGATCACATCTGCATCCCATTTCTGGCCCATGGCGAAACCGTGGGCATGATGCATCTGACGGTGCAGGATACTTTGGCACCCCAGACCGTTGCGCGGCATCGCAAGCTGGCGCAGATGTGCGCCGAACAGATCAGTCTGGCCATCGCCAACGTGCGGATGCGCGACGAATTGCACGATCAGGCGATCCGCGATTCCCTGACCGGATTATACAACCGCCGCCATGTGCTGGACATGCTGCGCCGTCGGATCGACCTGCGCAAGGCGGCGCCGTTTTCGGTCATCGTGATCGACATCGATCATTTCAAGCAGTTCAACGACAATCACGGCCATGACGCGGGCGATGTCGTCTTGCGCTCGGTCGCCGAGGTTCTGGCGTCGGCCTGCGACGGCCTTGACACCGCAGCGCGCATGGGCGGCGAAGAGTTGATGCTGCTGCTGCCCGACATCGAGCCCGCCACCGCCACCGCCCGGGCCGAGGCGCTGCGCAAGGCGGTTGCGGATCTGACGCTGCGCTATGGTGACAAGACCCTGCCACGGGTCACGATCTCGATCGGTGTGGCACATTATCCCGCCCATGGCGCCACGCCGCAAGAGGTGATTCGCGCGGCGGACGAAGCGATGTATGCAGCCAAGGCCAATGGGCGCAACGGCGTGGTGTCGGCAGGCGATGTGCGGCCCGGCTCTTTGTTGCCACGTGGCCGGAGCGAAGAGGGTGCGACCACAGCGATTGCCGCGGCCTAGGTCGGACTGCGTTCGCCGGATTGCGTTCAATGTGGACCAGACCGATTGAACGCAATCCGACACTGGCACACCCTTGGGGTATTGCGCGTTGCTCTGCCGAAGACGTGCGGGAGTGCCGCGCACCCCGAACGGCGTCAGGCTGAAAGCGCCACGCCACAAACTCGGGCCCCCAACGAGGAACGCCTGTCCTAAAGGGGCAGGCGGTGGCGTTCCCAATAAAAGACCAGATCACAGCCCGATGCGCGCTATCTCCCACGTGATTGCCTGTCAAGGGGCAGCCGGGATTGCCGCCGCCTTCGCCCTTTCCATCCGCTGTTTGCCCAAGTGTCAATCGGCGTTCAAAACTGACCCCCATCGGCATCCAGTTTTGACCCCCTTTGGAGCTGTCGAGATCAGGGCCTGAGCCGACGGAACTGATCACAGAGTGGAGGCGGGTCAGGCCCTGATCGGGGTCAGGCGCGGTTCTTGAAGCGCCAGGATGCGTTGCCGGTTTCGATGATTTCGCAGTGGTGGGTGAGGCGATCGAGCAGCGCGGTGGTCATTTTTGCGTCGCTGAAGACGGTGGGCCATTCGCCGAATGCGAGGTTGGTGGTGACGATGATCGTCCATCTGCGCCGGACAGGACGAATTGCCGGCCCCAAGAATGATCAGAGCCGCACAGGACCAGCCCTGAAGATGATTGGGGCGCCGATTGCCGTCAAGTTGGGTCCGGTCGGCGCGACCGTGTCGCGCTGGCTGCGATGCGTCGCGCAGATCAACCGAGAGTCGCCGCGATGGTTAAGTGGGCTTTGGGCGATGGATGATGTGGTCGGCCTCGTCCAAGTTCGGGTCGTATCCGGCTTAACCTTGCGCGGGTCATGGGGGATGCGCGCAGGAACGCCACCACCGCCATGCTTTTGGACGCGACCTGCTGATTGCCTGTACGGGGCATCCACGCCGCAGGGCCGATGACCGCGGCAAGGGTTCGGCCCGCCGCTGCCACCGATGCGCCAAAGCCGTGTTGGCCCGTCATCCGACATTTCTTGGCCCGCCCCGGCCCGCCTCGGCCCAAGGGCAAGGCTGCGCGCTGGGTCCAGACCCCTAGGCGCCCGTGGGCAAAGGTACTGACCGGCAACCGACAGATCGTTGTGCCCCCCTGTCACGCAACCTGTGGTCGGACAGGCGTCGCATCATCCGTCTGTGACGCATCAGCGAGGACGCTGTCCAAGCCCACAGCCAGATATGCGCCCGGAATCCCATGCAAGATCTGGTGATCGCTGTTTGCCGCGGGCCTGATCCCGGTTTAGACTCCGGCGACGAACCAACCAATTTGCGAGGCACGATGACCCCGGAACAGCTGGCCCTTCACATGGGTCTCGACATCCCCGATTTCGCCCTGAGCGGCTATTACGGTGCCGATTACGGCACGATGAAGCCCTATCACCTTGTGGGCTCGCTGCTGTTCTTGTCGGGTCATGTCGCGCAGATCGGCACAGAGGTCACCCATAAAGGGCGCGTCGGTGCCGATCTGACGACCGAACAGGGCTATCTCGCGGCGCGGCAGACCGGGCTGAATGTGCTGGGCGGTATCCGTCAGGCCGTGGGTTCGCTCGACCGGGTGAAAAGCCTGGTCCGCACTCTGAACTTCGTGGTCTGCACCCCGGATTACACCGAGGTGCACAAGGTGTCGTCGGGCCTGTCGGACCTGATGGTCGAGGTCTTTGGGCCAGAGCGCGGTCTTGGCGGCCGTGCCACGATCGGTGTGATGGCGCTGGCCGGTGGCGTGTGTTTCGAGACTTGGGCGACGGTCGAGCTGAATGGCTGAATGGCGCAGTCCCGAATGGTCGGGCTAGACAGATCCGTTGGGTCGAAACAAACCGAGCGGCCCGGCCATCGCAACCCTACCAGCCTCAGGCCCTGTCACGCACCCGCAGGCTGTTGTTGGTGCCCGAAAAGACCTCGAACCGCCCGGTCTTGCGCAACAGGTCCGACAACTTGGCCGAACCATAGCTGCGCGGGTCGAAATCGGGATGCAGTTGCGTCATCACCTGCCCCAGCAGCCCCAGCGAGTAATCGTCCTGATCGGGATCGATCTTTTTCATCGCGGCAAAGATCAGCGGAATAGCCTTGGCGGCAGGTTCCTTGACCACCACCACAGCGGTCGCCACCTCGACGCGGCCGGCCTTGGCCTCGACGACCGGCTCGCCACCAATGATGTTCTCGATCAGCACGAAACGGTTGCAAACCTTGCGCAGGCTTTCCGGCGTCTTGGCCTCGCCAATCCCGATCACCTGCAACCCGTCCTCTCTGATCCGGCTGGCCAGCCGGGTAAAGTCACTGTCCGACGAGACCAGGACAAACCCATCGACCTTGCCGGCATGCAGAATGTCCATGGCATCGATCACCAGCCCGATGTCACTGGCATTCTTGCCCTTGGTATTGGCCGATTGCTGATGCATGACCAGTCCCAGATCGCGCGCTTGTTCCTTCCATTGGCTGAGCGCCTGACTGGACCAATCGCCGTAAACCCGCCGGACCGAGGGTTCGCCGAAACTGGCGATCTCGTCCAGAATGGCACCGGCATTGCGCGCCGTCACATTATCGGCGTCAATCAATACAGCCAGTCTGGGCGCACGGCCCGCAATCGGTGATGGCTCACTCACGGCAACCTCCATTTTCCTTTGCATGGATCATACCGGGCCATTGCGGAAAAATCCCCCTTTTGCTTTGGCCCAAATATCCAACTTTCTTAACACTCGACCGCAATCAGATGCGGCCCTGGGTCGCGCATGGCCCGCCCGAACGCCAGCACAAACTCATCGGTGGTCACGCAGCGCACCCCCGGCACGCCATGACCCTGCGCGAGCGCCACCCAATCCAGACGCGGTTCGACCATGTCGAACATCCGCGCGACGTTGTGCCCCGCCGTGGCCCCCACAGCCGCCAATTCGCCATGCAGGATCTTGTAGACATGGTTGGCAAAGATCACGACGGTCACATCCAGTCGTTCGCGTGCCATGGTCCACAGCGCCTGCAGCGTGTACATCGCCGACCCGTCGCCCGACAGGGCCAGCACCTTGCGATCCGGGCAGGCCACCGCCGCCCCCACCGCCGAGGGCAGACAGCCGCCGATCGCGCCCCCCATCGTCACCATCCAGTCATGCCCGCGCGCCCCGACCGTCGCCGCCGCAATCGGCGCGCCTGAGGTGATCGCCTCATTCAACACCACCGTGTCCTCGGGCATCAGCGCCGCAATCGCAGCACCGACCTTGTCCAGCGTCAGGCTGCCTTTGGGCAGGTCGGGCAAGTCCAGCGCCACAAAATCCTGCTGTTCCAGCCCGGTATCGCCGACGGCCTGCAACAGCACGTCCAGAACCCAGGGCACATCCATGTCAATGCTGCACAGATCCAGCACCGCCGTGCCCGGCGCCTCGTTCAGGCTGGGCTTGCCGGGATAGGCGAAAAAGGCCGTGGGGCGGGCGGCGCCGCACAGGACCAGCGTCTGAACATCGGCCATGATCGCCAGATTACCGTCGACCTCATAGACCAGCCGCTGCATTGCCAGCGACCCCGCGCCGCGCCGGACGCGCGGCGTGTAAAAGGGGGCCATCAGGCGGCAGCCGGTCGCGCGGGCAATGCGGGCCGCGACCTGCCCAAGATCGACGTCCCAGACCGCACGACCGTCGATCATTAACGCCGCCCCGGGCTGTACCAGCGCCCGCGCCGCCGCCTCGATTGCGGCGATCGAGGGCCGCCTCAGGGCCGGGGCGGGGCCGGCCACGACAGGCGCGCCGCCTGCCTCCCATGCGGTATTGGCCGGCAGGATCAGCGTGGCGATCTGGCCATTCCGGCTGCGCGCCGCCGTGATCGCCGCCGCCCCGTCACCCGCGACCTGCACGGCATCCCCGCACACCCGCGTCCAGTGCGAGATCGCCTGACTGATCCCCACCGTATCGCCCTTGAGCGGACTTTCGTATTTCAGATGGTAACTTGCATGGTCGCCCATGATGTTGACGATGCCCGATTGCGCCTTGCGGGCGTTGTGCAGATTGGCAAAGGCATTGCCAAAGCCCGGTGCCAGATGCAGCAAGGTCGCAGCCACCCGGCCTGACATCCGGTAATAGCCGTCCGCCGCCCCCGACACGCCACCCTCGAACAGGCACAGGATGCAGCGCATCTCGGGTCGTCGGTCGAGGGCCGCAACAAAATGCATTTCCGACGTGCCTGGATTGGCAAAACAGACATCCACCCCAGACCCCAGCAGGGTTTCCACCAGGCTTTCCGCCCCATTCATTGGCCCATTCATCGCCGCCCAAACCTTTCCATCCGGTCAACGCACTGCGTCAACACCCTGATTTCACAATAATCTCAATCGCGACAATCTCAATCGCGACGCAGCGACATCGCGGCCACCCCCGGGCCGCCTTGGCCCAAAGTCTCGCGCAGCCAGCCATCCGCAAAACCCACCCTGTCACACCCGGCGAACCGCGCCAACCTGTCCAGTTCCGCCGCCAGCCGCACAAGTCGCCCCGCCCTCATGCGGACACCGACCTCGGGCCAGAATGCCTTGACATGCAAGACGCCAGCATCGCGGAACGCCTTGCAGTCCAGCCGCCCGATCAACTGGTCGCCTTCCAGCACCGGAAAGACGTAGTAGCCGTATTTTCGTTTGGCCTCGGGCACGAAAACCTCGATCCGGTAGGCAAAGCCGAACAGGAACTCGGCCCGGTCACGGTCGCGCAGGGCCGGATCGAACGGCGAAAGAACCCGGACCCGGCGGGCAGGCTGGGCCAGGTTCTGGCAGGCTGCCAGAACATCCGGCCGCGCGAGACTGCGCTTGACCGCGCCTGACGCCCCCTCGACCTCGATTTCGACCACCTGACCCGACCGCAGCGCCGCCCGGACCCAGTCTCGCGCCTCGGCCGGCGTCACAAGGCCCCAGAACCCGCGCAGCTGCGATACATCGGCAAAGCCCAACCGATCCAGCGCACCTTGGCAGGCCCAGTCCACCATCTCGGCCACAGTCGACATCTCGCCGCGATGGACCTGGGGAATGACCCGTTCGGCCAGATCATAGACCTTTTGAAAGCCGTCGCGCCGCGTCACGGCCAGTTGCCCGGTATGCCACAACCATTCCAGCGCCGTCTTGGAGGGGTTCCAATCCCACCAGCCGCCTGCGCCCCGTGCCTCACCCATACCGACATCCGAGGTCGAGACCGGCCCCTCGGCGCGAATCCGGTCGACCAGTCCGACGATCTGCGCCTCATAACCTGGACGGAACCATTTGCCCCAATGCGCCCTGAGACGTGCCTCACGGCGCGGAAAGGCGTGCTGCCAGTGGCGGTACAGATGCACTGGCAGGATTGCGGCATCATGGGTCCAGTGTTCCCAAAGGATGCGATCCACCTCGTGCAGGCATTTCAGTGCGGGCGGGCGATAGCTGGACCGCCGGGCCCAAAGAATCATGTGATGCGCCCGCTCAACCGTCTGAATGCTGTCGAGTTGCACAAATCCCAGCCGGTCGATCAGTTGCGCCAGATCGGCACCGCGGGCCGGTCCGGTGGGGGCCCCGGCAAGGGCGTGTCGGTCGAGAAACACACGACGCGCGGCGGCATTGTTCAACAGGGTGCGGATCATGCCACAGGCGTAGCAGGCCCACGGCACCGGTCAACCGACGTTGTGCCACAAAAATGATCAGGTTGCGCTGATCGCCCTGGTTTTGTTCCACTGTGGCATCTTGCCACCCTTGCACCCGACAAAATTCACCCTTAGGTTGCACCATGACTTATGATGCACCGCTGCTCACCACGCTTGTCACCGGCCTATTTCTGGCTTTTGTGTTTGGCCTGATCGCCAATCGCCTTAAGCTGCCATTGATCGCGGGTTATCTGATGGCCGGTATTGCAATCGGCCCGTTCACGCCGGGCTATGTCGCCGATATGGGCATCGCGTCACAACTGTCCGAACTGGGCGTCATCTTGCTGATGTTCGGTGTCGGCATGTATTTTTCCGCCCGTGATCTGATGACGGTGCGCGGCATCGCGGTGGCGGGGGCGGTAGCGCAGGTCGTGCTGTCTTGCCTTGGCGGGATGCTGCTGGGCCGGGCGCTGGGGTGGAGCCTGGCGGGCGGTGCCATCTTTGGCCTGTCATTGTCGGTCGCCTCGACTGTCGTGCTGCTGCGTGTGCTGACCGAGCGCAACCTGATGTCCGAGCCGCTGGGTCGGGTTGCCATGGGTTGGCTGGTCGTGCAGGATCTGATTATGGTGCTGGTGCTGGTGCTGATCCCGCCGTTGGCCGGGCTGATCGGCGGCGTGCAGGCACCGCTGGAGCCCGGGGCCGCGACCGAGGTTGCACGCATGGGCCTGTCACCGCTATGGGCGACGCTGCTGACCACGGCGGCCAAAATCGTGTCCTTTGTCGCGCTGATGCTGGTGGTGGGCAGCCGAGTGATCCCGTCGGCGCTGCATCATGTCGATGAGAACGGCCCGCCAGAACTGTTCCGGCTTGCCGTTCTGGCGATCGGTCTGGGGGTTGCCTATGGATCGACGCTGTTCTTTGGCGTGACCTTCTCGCTGGGTGCGTTCTTTGCCGGCATGGTGATGGCAGGCTCGCCCTTGTCGACGCAGGCGATGAAGGACACGCTGCCGTTGCGCGACGCCTTTGCCGTCTTGTTCTTTGTCTCGGTGGGCATGTTGTTCAACCCCGCCGTGCTGTGGACCGAGCCCTTGGCACTGCTTGCCACGGTGGTGGTGATCTTGCTGGTCAAGACAGTCGGCGCATGGGCGGTGTTGCGCGCCTTTGGGCATAGCCAGCCCGAGGCGCTGTTTCTGGCGGGCAGTCTGGCGCAGATCGGCGAGTTTTCCTTTATTCTGATCAGCATGACCGTCGATCTGCAGGTGATCCCGGCCATGGCGCGCGATCTGGTCGTCGCCGGGGCGATGTTGTCGATGCTTGTCAACCCGGTGATGATCCTGATCGGCAGTCGGCTGAGTGCCAGGCTGACGGCGCGGCGGGGTCAGAGACTGCGACCGAAGCAGACCGTGCAGCCCTGACGTGGGCGCAGATCGCGCCGGCCTTTGCCGTGCATATATTCATGGCGCCTCACGCGAATGATCGGCGCCGTTTCGGGCCTCGTTGTCTGCCCAAGACGATTGTTCTGCCCCCGGCTGATGGGCGGCACGGATTGACACGGCTGATCCACAGGCAGCTTGGGTTGGCAGGCAGGGATGGACCAAAGACCGGCAGGAAGCGAGGGTGCGCGTCACCGACTGTGCGGCGGCGAGGTGGGCCGCTGGCCGAAACGGCAATCTGCTCGCACATGGCCGAAACCTTGCGGCAAAGCGCGGCTTGCCCTGTTCGGCGGTCCGATCCGGATTAAATGGACAGCAAAGGAAATCCCGATGCTGCTGCGCCTGCGTGATGTAACCAAGACCTATCCAGCCTCCGAAACCCCGGTTCTGCGGGGCGTGTCGTTTGATGTGGTAGCGGGCGAGATGCTGGCGTTGACGGGCGAGTCGGGGTCGGGAAAAAGCACCTTGCTGCATCTGATAGGTGGTCTGGACACGGCGGATGGCGGGGTGGTGGCGCTGAACGGTCACGACCTGACAACATTGGACGATGCCGGGCGCGCAGCGCTGCGACGGGGGACGGTCGGGGTGATCTTTCAGCAGTTCAACCTGATCCCTGCGCTGACCGTGGCGGCCAATATCACGTTTCAGGCGCGGCTGGCGGGGCGCTATGACCCTGCCTTTGCCGAGGCTATGGTGCAGCGGCTGGGTCTTGGTGACCATTTGCGGAAATATCCGGAACAGTTGTCAGGCGGTCAACAGCAGCGGGTGGCGATTGCCCGCACGCTGGCGCCGCGGCCACAATTGGTGCTGGCGGATGAGCCGACCGGCAATCTGGACGAGGCGACCGCCGACACCGTCTTTGCACTGATGTGCGACCTTGTGGCCGAGACCGGGGCCGGGTTGATCCTGGTCACCCATTCCGAGCGGTTGGCGGCGCGGCTGGGCCGGCGGTTGCATCTGCGGGCCGGATTGTTGTCATGACCGGACTGCTGCCATGACCGCGGCGATCCTGTCAGCCCTGCTGGGGCATTGGCGGCGCAATCCGTTGCAACTGTTCACGCTGTTGGCCGGGTTGGCGCTGGGAACGGCGCTGTGGTCGGGCGTGCAGGCGATCAATGCCGAGGCGCGGGCGAGTTATGACGCCGCTGCTGCGACGCTGGGGGAGGGCAGTCTGATGCAGATCACCGCGCCTCAGGGGGCGCGCATCCCGCAAGCGACCTACATCGCGCTGCGCCGGGCGGGCTGGAACGTGTCGCCGGTGGTCGAGGGTGATCTGGCCACGGTGCGTTTGATCGGGCTGGAGCCGCTGACGGCGCCAAAAGGGATCGGGCCGGGTCTGATGGCAAAGGGCGGTGACCTTGGGGCTTTTGTGCTGGGGGGTGGGCAAATCTTTGGCCGGGCCGAGACGCTGGCGCGGCTGCCTGCGACCGGGGCCGCGCAGGTCATTGCCGCCGATACGGCACCGAACACGGCGATCACCGATATCGGGGTGGCGCAACGTCTTCTGGGCCGGGCCGGGTTGATCGACCGGCTGTTGGTGGCACCGGAACAACCGCTGAACCGCAAGCCTCTGACCGAGATCGCGCCGGATCTGGTGATCGAGGGGCCACAGCAGGGCAGTGCTGTGGCGCGACTGACCGACAGTTTTCACCTGAATCTGACAGCCTTCGGCCTGTTATCTTTTGTCGTTGGTCTGTTCATCGTGCATGGCGCCATTGGTCTGGCCTTTGAACAGCGCCGAGTGATGGTGCGCACGTTGCGGGCCTTGGGCGTGCCGCTGCGGCAGTTGATCGCGTTGATGGTGGGCGAGTTGGCGGCGATGGCGCTGATCGCGGGCATGGTGGGTGTGGCGCTGGGCTATGGGGTCGCGGCGGCCTTGTTGCCGGATGTGGCGGCGACGCTGCGCGGGCTGTACGGGGCGGATGTGTCGGGGCAGTTGGCCATAAGGCCGGCGGTCTGGCTGTCGGGGCTGCTGGTCGCTATGGGCGGGACGGCGGTGGCCGCAGCGGGGGCGCTGTGGTCGCTGGCGCAGATGCCGTTGCTGGCCAGTGCCCAGTCGCAGGCCTGGGGTGCTGCGCGGCAGGGGCGCGGGCTGGCGGTGGCATCGGTCGGACTGTTGGCGATTGCGGCGGCGATTGCAGTCTGGGGACAAGGTTTGCTGGCCGGCTTTGCCATGCTGGGGGCGCTGCTGATCGGCGGGGCGCTCGCCTTGCCGACCCTGCTGCGGCTGGTGCTGCGGCTGGGGCAGGCCTATGCGCGCGGGCCGGTGGCGCAGTGGTTCTGGGCCGATACGCAGGCGCAGGTGCCGGGCCTTGCGCTGGCGCTGATGGCATTGCTGCTGGCGATGGCGGCGAATGTCGGGGTGTCGACCATGGTGTCGTCGTTCCGGCTGACCTTTACCGGATTTCTGGATCAAAGGCTGGCATCGGAATTGTATGTCCGGGCCACGGATGCGGCACAGGCCCAGGCAATCACCGGGATGGTGCAGGACCGGGTCGATGCCGTCTTGCCGATCCTGACCCTGGACTTTACCGTGGCGGGCCTGCCGGCCCAACTGTATGGTGCCCGCGATCATGCGACCTACCGCGACAACTGGCGGTTTCTGCGCGCCGTGCCCGGAGTCTGGGATGCCTTGGCACAGGGCGAGGGGGTGCTGGTGAACGAGCAGCTTTACCGCCGGGCCGACTTGGATCTGGGGGCAGAGGTGGTCGTGGCACCCGGTGTCAGCCTGCCTGTTCTGGGGATTTATGGCGATTATGGCAATCCGGTGGGCCAAGTCATCGTGACCGCGACCCTGTTCCACCGGCTGTATCCCGACGTGGTCGCGCTGCGGTTCGGACTGCGGCTGGACCGGTCGGGCGTAGCGGCGCTGACGGCCCGTCTGCGCGACGGGCTGGGCCTTGGCGACAGCGCGCTGATCGATCAGGCCGCAATCAAGGCGCTGTCGCTGGCCGTGTTCGACCGGACGTTTGTGGTAACCGCCGCCCTGAACATTCTGACCCTGGCCGTGGCAGGCTTTGCGATCCTGATGAGCCTGCTGACCCTTGCCGCCATGCGACTGCCGCAACTTGCCCCAGTCTGGGCGCTGGGGCTGACGCGGCGCAGGCTGGCGGTATTGGACCTGTTGCGGGCGGTGCTGCTGGCGGCGCTGACCGGGGCGCTGGCCTTGCCGCTGGGTCTGGCGCTGGCATGGGCATTGCTGGCGGTCGTCAATGTCGCGGCCTTTGGCTGGCGCCTGCCGATGTATCTGTTCCCGCTGGACTATCTGCGGCTGGGCGGGCTTGCCTTGCTGGCGGCGGCGCTGGCAGCGCTGTGGCCGGCATGGCGGCTGGCCCGCCTGCCGCCGGCACAGTTGTTGGGAGTGTTCCGGCATGAACGTTAAGGCCCTGATCAAGGCCCTGATCCTGTGCGTGATGCTGCCTGTGACGGCCAATGCGCAGGGCTTTGCAGGTCTTGGCGGTGACGCGGGAAACTTTGCGCTGCCGCAGCGCGGCACGGTGCTGCAATTTCCCGCCGATCATGGTGCCCATCCCGATTACCGCATCGAATGGTGGTATGTGACCGCAAACCTGTCCGGCCCCGACGGCACGCCTTTTGGCCTGCAATGGACGCTGTTCCGGTCGGCCCTAGCGCCGCGTGACGGCACTGGTTGGGACACGCCGCAGCTGTGGATGGGCCATGCCGCCGTCACCACCCCCGACGCACATTACGTGACCGAACGACTGGCGCGTGGCGGGATCGGGCAGGCCGGGGTCATCGCCGCGCCCTTTTCGGCCTGGATCGACGAATGGCAAATGCAGGGCCCGGACCTGAACCACCTGCATCTGACCGCGGGTGGCCCCGATTTTGCCTATGACGTGCAGCTTGCCGCCACCGGCCCGCTGGTGCTGCAGGGTGACAAGGGGTATTCGGTCAAATCCGCCTCGGGTCAGGCCAGTCTTTACTATTCGCAGCCGTTCTTTCAGGTATCGGGCACCTTGACCCTGCCGGGTGGTACGGTGCCGGTCAACGGTACGGCATGGCTGGACCGCGAATGGTCGTCGCAGCCCTTGGCGCAGGATCAGCGCGGCTGGGACTGGTTTTCGTTGTCGTTCAGTACCGGTGACAAGCTGATGGGCTTTGTGCTGCGTGGCGACAGCGATTACACCTCGGCCACATGGATTGCGGCGGATGGCACGGCGACGCCCTATCCTGACGGTGCCTTTGCCGCCATGCCCTTGGCTCGCCACAGCGCGGCAGGACGACAGGTGCCGACCGAATGGCGGGTGCGCCTGCCGGACAAGGGCATCGACGTGACGGTCAGCGCGCTGAACCCCGGGGCCTGGATGGCAACGTCGGTGCCGTATTGGGAGGGGCCGGTGACGGTTGCTGGCAGTCACAAGGGCGTCGGGTATCTTGAGATGACAGGGTATGAGAAATGAAGTGGCCCGCCACGTTGGCACGACAGCGGCAAGGGCACAGGCGGACTGGAAGATGTGGGCGTATGGGTCAGGGCGCATCGCGCCCCTTATCATCATGTCCGTTTCAGGTGCCGGTCCAAGGCGGACATCCCGATCTTGCGACTGTGGAACCGGCGGTTATCAGGGGTCTTGGGCGCGCCATGGTCCAAGGCCGCATCCCCGCAACGTCGCCCATGGCAATCAGCGACCAGACACACTTCAAAAGATGGCTCATCTGGCACACCATGCTTGCCAAAGGTGAAGCA
>JBAXXO010000037.1:0-16918 GCA_037127855.1 Alphaproteobacteria bacterium | reverse complement strand
GATGGGCGCAGTGATCCACCTCTAGCCCATCGGTTTCCAAGACAAGTTCTGCTTGGGTCGGCGCTTCATAAGGATCTGAAATCCCTGTAAATTCCTTGATCTTACCCTCGCGCGCCAGTTTGTACAGGCCCTTGCGGTCACGCTTTTCGCATTGCTCGACCGTCGTGGCCACGTGCACTTCGATGAAGGCACCGTAGCCCTCGATCATTTCGCGAACGGCGCGTCGGGTCGCCGTGTAGGGGGCGATCGGCGCACAGATGGCGATCCCACCGTTCTTGGTGATCTCGGAGGCCACATAGCCGATGCGACGGATGTTTATGTCACGGTGTTCCTTGGAAAAGCCCAGTTCCGACGACAGGTGTTTGCGGACCACGTCACCATCCAGAATGGTCACCGGGCGGCCACCCATTTCCATCAGTTTGATCATCAGTGCGTTGGCGATGGTGGATTTGCCCGAGCCCGACAGGCCGGTGAAGAAGACGGTAAAACCCTGCTTGTCACGGGCTGGGCTGGTCTTGCGCAGTTGCGTGACGACCTCAGGGAACGAGAACCATTCGGGAATGTCCAGACCTTCACGCAGGCGGCGGCGCAGTTCGGTGCCGGAAATGTCCAACACGGTGCAGCCGTCGGGCACCTCGTTGGCGGGAAAATAGCTGGCCTTTTCCTGCACATAGACCATGTGCTTGAAATCGACCATCGTCACGCCGATCTCGGTTTCGTATTGGGTGAACAGGGTCTGCGCGTCGTAGGGGCCATAAAAATCCTTGCCGGCGCTGTTCTTGCCAGGGCCGGCATGGTCGCGGCCCACGATGAAATGGGTGCAGCCGTGATTGCGACGGATCAGACCGTGCCAGACCGCCTCACGCGGGCCGGCCATACGCATGGCGAGGTTCAAAAGGCTCATCGTGGTGGTTGATTGCGGGTATTTGTCGATGACTGCTTCGTAGCAGCGGACGCGGGTAAAATGATCGACATCGCCGGGTTTGGTCATGCCGACCACGGGGTGGATCAACAGGTTGGCCTGCGCTTCGCGCGCGGCGCGGAAGGTCAGTTCTTGGTGCGCGCGGTGCAGCGGGTTGCGTGTCTGAAAGGACACGACCTTGGCCCAGCCGACCTTGCGGAAATAGGCGCGCAGCTCGTTCGGCGTGTCGCGGCGGGATTTGAAATCGTAGTGGATCTGGGCCTGCACGCCTGCGACCGGGCCGCCAAGATAGACCGGGCCCGCGATATTGTGCAGATAGTTGACGGCGGGGTGGGCCAGATCGTCGGCGCCAAAGACCTTGGCAGCCTCATTGGCCTTATCGGGGGTCCATTTGTCGGTGACGGTCATCACGGCCAGAATGACACCTTCGGGATCGCGCAGCGCGATGCGGCTGCCCGACGCGACACTCGCGGCAAACTTTTCGGTTACATCCAGCGTGATCGGGATCGGCCAAAGGGTGCCATCGGCCATGCGCATGTTCTCGACGATGCCGTCATAATCGGCCTGCGCGTTGAACCCTTTGAGCGGAAAGAACCCGCCATTCATCAGCAATTCAAGGTCGCAGGCCTGCCGGGCGGTCAAATCCCACGATGGCATGGTGCCTGCTTCGATCTTCAGTTCGGCTGCGACATCCGCGGAAACGAAAAGTTCGGCAATAGGGGCATTATTCGAAGTCTTCATCGGAGGCTCTCTTTGAACGTCGGGCGGCTTGCTGGCATGGGCTTCGCAGTGGCGCGTCTCTAGACCCGATGGTCGCCCAATATCAACCCAGTTAGACCAAAATGTCCCGAAAAAGGGGCGAATTCAGCCCAAACGGCCCATAGCTGGCACCAGAATAGGCCGCGGGGCCAGATTTTCAGAACAACGTTCGCGTGTACTTCAGCGCATGGGCAGGAACCTGACCTGCTTCGGATGAGAAGTTGATGGCAGCGAACAAGCCCAAGCCTCGGCCACTTTGTCCGGTTTGTCCGGCCCCGCTTGCAAGCCACCATAGTCCCGGTGGCACCGAACCATGTCGCACCCTGCAAGCCCGAAACGCCGCGATGTTGCCTCGGGTGTCCAACACACAGTTATTGTTCGGCCAGCCAATGCTCGGCATCCAAGGCGGCCATGCAGCCCATACCGGCACTCGTCACCGCCTGGCGGTACACATGATCGGTCAGGTCACCGGCCGCAAAGACACCCGAAATGGCGGTGCGTGTGCTGCCCGGCTCGACCTGGACATAACCGCCGTTGTGAAGGGGCAATTGCCCCTTGACCAGTTCCGAGGCGGGCGCATGACCGATGGCCACGAAAAAACCGGCGCAGGCGATGACCTGCGTTTCTTGGGTCCGCACATTGCGGGCCCGGATACCGGTCACGCCAAGTGGTGCCTCGGTGCCCAAGACCTCGGTCACGTCGTGGTTCCACAAGACGGAAATCTTGGGGTGGCGGAACAGCCGGTCCTGCATGATCTTTTCGGCGCGCAATGTGTCGCGGCGGTGGATCAGGGTGACCTTGCTGGCGAAGTTGGTCAGAAAAAGCGCCTCTTCCACGGCGGTATTGCCGCCCCCGATCACCACAATCTCTTTGCCACGGTAGAAGAAGCCGTCGCAGGTGGCACAGGCCGACACGCCGAACCCCTTGAACTTTTCCTCGGACGGCAGGCCCAGCCATTTGGCCTGGGCCCCGGTGGCGAGGATGACGGCATCAGCGGTATAGACGGTGCCGCTGTCAGACTGGGCGGTGAAGGGGCGGTGGCTGAGGTCAAGGCTGGTGATGATGTCGGTGATGACCTCGGCGCCCATGGCCTTGGCGTGGGCCTCCATCCGGACCATCAGGTCAGGTCCCATGACATGGGTGTCACCGGGCCAGTTCTCGACTTCGGTCGTGATGGTCAACTGGCCGCCGGGCTGCATGCCCTGAACAAGGATCGGGTTCAGCATGGCGCGGGCGGCATAGACGGCGGCGGTATAGCCGGCCGGGCCGGAGCCTATGATCAAAACCCGTATGTGTCGCGTCTCGCCCATGATAGCCCCACCCTGCCGACAATTGGTGCAGATGGGTATATGACGGGCGACGCGGGGGGACAAGGCAGCCAGTGCAGCGCGAACATACACCGGGTGGCGGCAAAGCGGTGAAATATTATTGCGCCGATAGCCGCGTCAGACTATGCCATGCCCCAAGGGAGACCAAGCCATGGCCGCGAAACTGGATGCCATCGACCGCAAGATCCTGTGCGAATTGCAAGATGACGGCAGGATGACCAATGTCGCCTTGGCCGCGCGCGTCGGGATTTCCGCGCCACCCTGCCTGCGTCGGGTCCGCGTATTGCAAGAGGCGGGCTATATCCGTGGGTATCATGCCGACATCAACGCCCAAGGCCTGGGTTTCGAGGTGCAGGTTTTCGCCATGGTGCGGCTGACCTCGCAGGCGCAGGCGGACCTTGCAGCGTTCGAGGCGCTGTGCAGGGCATGGTCATTGGTCCGCGAATGTCACATGCTTAATGGCGAGATTGATTTCATTTTGAAATGTGTGGCGCCAGATCTGTCGAGCTTTCAGAACTTTCTGACCGAGGAATTGCTGAAATCCGAGAATGTTGCGTCGGTCAAGACGTCGCTGGTGATCCGCTGTGCCAAGGACGCGCCGGGATTACCCTTCGATGTGCTGGAAGCCCGGATCGCGCGGGCGGTCTGATCGGGGCAAGTCGAAGAAGCGGCGAAACGCTGCAAGAGTCTTTTCTCGCCTCTGGCTTATGCCAATCCGCCCTGAACCCTAATCTCGATCAGACGTGGACCATCGCAGGGTTGGGACAGGGCCCGGTAAAGCTGGTCTGGGTCCTGTGGGACCGACGTGAAGGGCAGATCGCAAGCCGCAGCAAAGGGTTCCAGTCGCAATGGGCTGGGATGGCATCCGATGATTTCGGTATTTGCGTCGCGCATGGCGGCGGCGATTTCGCCATAGGCGGCGTTGTTCCAGACGACAAAGGTGATCGGCAAATTCTCATCTACCGCCGTTCGCAATTCGCCCGGGCTGAATTGCAGGCCGCCATCCCCGATAAGGCACACCACCTTGGTGCCCGGGGATGCCAAAGCGGCCCCGACGGCGGCCCCGGGGGCAAAGCCCAAGGCGCCATAGCCGGTTGCCGCATTAAAAAAACCGCCCGGGCGGTCGTGGTCGTAAAAAAGGTTTGCCGCATAGACTGGCTGGGTGCTGTCGCCGACCAGAATGGTGCGGGGCAGGGCCGAGCGGATCGCCTCGACCATGGCCAGCATTGCGGGATAGCTGTGGCTGAATGCGGGCAGTTCGGTGCGGGCGGCGGCGGTTGTGGCTTGCGTGCGGGCAGGGCCGTCGGCGTGGTGTTGGGTCAGCAGCGGCAAAAGGGCGTTCATCGTGGCGCCGGCGTCGCCCTGCAACGTCAGGCCAGCGGGGCGTCGGACGAGTTGTTCGGCGCAAATGTCGATGCGGATCTGGTTGGGCAGATCCGGAAAGCCACCATCGCCATACATGTCATATTCTGTTGGTCCGAATTCTGTGCCGATGGACAGAACCTGATCTGCCGCTGCGATCAGGGCCCGGACGACCTTGACGCTGGGCGAGGCGGGAACGCACAACCGGTGGCCATGCAGCATGCCGCGCGCATTCGCCGTTTGGACCACGGGCGCGTCCAGCCTTTCCGCAACGGCCTGCAAGGCGGCCTCTTGCCCGCGGCAGCCGCCACCTGACAGGATGACCACCCTGCGTGACGCGTTCAGGCGCGCCGCGGCAGCGGTCAGGTCGGGTATGCGCCGCGGTGCGCAGGGGGCCGGGGCGGGCAGGACAGGGCAGGACAAGGGCATGACATCGGTCGGCACTTCGATATGCACAGGGCCGGGGCGGGCATTGGCAAGCAAGTCAAAGGCCCAATCCAGAACCGGGCCGACATCCGAGGGTTCGGCAATCTGACGCGACGGGCACAAGGCGCGCACCATGGCGGCCTGATCGGGCAATTCGTGCAGCAGGCCCAGGCCACGGCCAAGGCTGTCGCGGCGGTTGACGCCCGAGATGATCAGGACCGGCACGGAATCTTCGCGCGATTGTGCCATCGCCGTCAGGGCGTTGGTCACGCCCGGCCCCGTGATTACGAAGGCAACGCCGGGTTGGTGCGACACCCGCGCATAGCCATCGGCCATAAAGGCGCAGCCCTGTTCATGACGCGCCGTCACATGGCGGATCGAGGACCCTGACAGGCCACGATACAGCTCGACCGTGTGCACGCCGGGGATGCCGAACACGACGCGGACACCGCGGGCCTCCAGCCCTTCGACCAGCCTTTCTCCAACCGTTCTCATATGGCCACCTCGTTCAATCGGGCGGCAAAGGCCGCGAGGCGACGACAGGCCTCGGCGATTTCATCATCGGGCCGTGTCAGGCTGAGGCGCAGCCAGCCGTTCAGGCCAGACCCGAAGCTTTCACCCGGCATGACGGCAACCCGTGCTTCCTCCAGCAGGCGGAGGGCAAACGCCTCGCCGGTCAACCGGGTGGCGCGCACATCGACCAGGGTGAACATGCCGGCTTGTGGCCTATGGACCCGCAGCAGATTGCCGTCCAGCAGGCTGTGGATCATGGCTGCACGGCGGGCATAGCGCGCGGCCATCACCGGCGCCACCTGCGAGGGGCGTGAGACGGCCAGTTCGGTCATGTCGGCGATGAAAGGCTGGTTGCCGAACAACATGGTTTCCGCCACGGGCAAAAGATGGTCGATGAATGCCTTTGGCCCCACACACCAGCCGGACCGAAAGCCCGGTGCGGCATGGGATTTGGAGATTGACGACACGACCACCGATCTGTCGGCAAGCTCGGCCTGATCCAGGGGCGAGGCAAAGCTGCCGCCGTCAAAGACCAACTCTTCGTAAACCTCGTCGCTGAGGAGCCACAGGTCGTGCGCCCGTGCGACGGCACCGATGGCCAGCAGGTCGGCGCGGGTCAGGACGGCACCGGTCGGGTTGTGCGGGGTGTTCAGCAGGATCAGACGGCTGCGATCGGTCACATGGGCGGACAGATCGGCTGCCTGCATGCGAAAGCCGTGTTCGGGGTGCAGGGGCACTGGCACCACCGTGGCCCCGGACGCCACGATGACGCCTTCATAGGTTGCATACATCGGGTCGCCAACCAGAACTTCGTCACCCGGCCCGACAAGGGTCTGCAGAGCGGCATAAAGGGCGGTTTGGGTGCCCGGCAGGCATGCGATCTGGTCGCTTGTGATGGGTCGGCCTGTGCGGCGGGCGTAACGATCGGCCAGCGCGGTCAAAAGGCCGGGTTCGCCGCGGCCATTGGAATAGGTAGTGCGGCCCGCCAACATCGCCTCGCATGCGCGGGCCAGCAGTTCGGGCGGTGGTGGCAGGTCCGGTTCGCCGATGGTAAGCGACAACACCGGAATGCCCGCGGCAGCCATGGCACCGGCGCGAAGGTGCACGGCCCATTTGGCCCCGCCCAAAGGCGCAAGGCGATTGGTGATGGGGGCATATCTCATGTCGCGGCAAGCTCCGATAACAGCAGGTCATAGTGCAGGTTGCAGCCCAGCATGGCGGAAATCGACATCAGGCCGATCTGGACCAGCTCTTCCTTGGCAAAAGATTCGGGCAATGTGCCGCCTTCAAGCCATAGCCCGTCGATCAGCGCATTGCAGGCGATGGCCAACTGGCGCAGTTCGGTTGGACTGCGCAGGCCCGGCAGGGCCGCGATCAGAGCCTCAAGATGATCACGAAAGCCAAGATAGGTTTGACGGTGAATCTCCAGCAGTTCGGTGCTGCGTCGGGTTTCCTGAATGAAAAAGGCCCAGCGAGTGACCGAGTCGCGGTCGACCACGGGCGGGCGCAACGACGCCGCTACAAATGCCGCCAGTCTGGCATGCGGGTCGGACGGGGCGCAGGTCAGAACGACCGCGGTGTCGTCGATCATTCCGACCATCAACTGCCGATAGGCGGCCGCTATCAACTGATCCTTGCTGCCAAAGTAGTGGCGGATCAGACCCGGCGTCACCCCCGCACGCTCGGCAATGGCGCGCACGGTCGCGACCGCCGCCCCACCCTCGGACACCAAGGCAAGTGTCGCGGCGATCAGGGCCTGCCTGCGCTTGTCTTCGCCTTCGCGGCGATAGTTGCGGCGTTGGTCGGGCATTGGCGGTATGAGTTATCCAATTGAACAATTTGACCCTATCCGGGCCTTTGCTGCATGGCAAGGCAGGCTGACCGTGGTCAGGGGTAGATTTCATCGGCACCGACGCCCCATAGCACTGATCGGTGCAACCAGCCCTTTTCACCCCCAACCGCGACGCGGCACCAGTCCGGCACACATTGCAACAGCTTGCCGATCACGCCCAATTCAGACTGGTACATGACGTCTGATTTGTCATCGGGCTGACGGTAGGCCTGCGCCATGTCTTCCTCGATCAATACGGATCTTACGCCTGACAGCAGAGAATAATGCACCCAGCCGCCTGCGCCATCGGCATCCTCGACCCTGCGCCAGTGTTCGTATTCGGCGGTGATCTTCAGCGGCATCCCCTCGCGGGTAAAGACCCAGTCAATGCGGTGGGTCAGGCCGGGGCCCCGGCGGGCATTGCCCTCGTTGCCCTTCAGGGTCACGAAACGGGGCAGAGGCAGATGCGTGACCGGGCCAATTCCAGGCTCCACCGGCTGATCGCCGGCGTTGGGATTTGGCCCGTCCAACATGGCAGTGTTCCGGCGCTGTTCCTGAACGGCGGTGCCATCCTGAGCCATCAGGGGATGTGTACAAAGGCCAAGGGCCAGCACAGCCACAATACCCCAACTTTGCCGCATTGCTGGAACCGCCCGATTTGCAGCACGATCCGTGCTGACTGCCCTGCGCTTGCACGTCGCGCATGAAGTTTGATTTTGCCATCAAACGGTCTGTCTGGAAAGAGCGGCAACGCCGGGTCCGGTGCAGTGGGTCAATCTTGCCACCCATGGTCTTGCCACGGATGCCTTGCCACGGTGATCAGGGTGTTCTGCGCAGTCAGAATCTGTTGGCGCGAAAAGCCGTGATGTCACGGTCGGGCAGGCGCCCTGCCACCAGATCGGCCACAATCTGGGCGGTCACCGGGGCCAGCGTGATGCCGATATGGCCGTGACCGAAGGCCAGGATCACATCGCCGCCGCCACGCGAAGGGCTGATCACGGGCAAACTGTCCGGCATCGAGGGGCGAAAGCCCATCCAGGTACGATCTGGCTCGCCCAGTTGGGGGAAGAACGCGCGTGCGCCTTCGATCAGTCGGTCGATGCGGTGCTGCGAGGGCGGGGCTGTCAGACCACCCAGTTCGACCGTGCCTGCAACCCGCAGCCTGCCCTGCATCGGGCACAGATAGAACCCGCGCGATGTGGGGCAGCAGGGGCGGGTCAGCGCTGGAAAGGGCATGTCCCATTCGACGTGATAGCCGCGCTCGGTTTCCAGCGGAACACTATCGCCCGCCATGGCGGCCAGGGCCTTGCCATGCGCCCCGGTGGCCAGAACGACCTTCCGGGCATGCAGGCGGAACCCGTCGCCTTCCAGAATGACGCCATCGATTTGCCGGGTCAGCCGGTCGACCCGCCCCGACAGAAAGCCCGCATGCTGCATGGTCAACAGTGCCAGGCGGTCCATCATCGCGCCCGGATCGGTCAGAAAGCCCGCCATGGGAAAGAACGCAGCCCCGCCGGCAACCTCGGGCAATTCAGGCTCCAGTCTGGCAAGGTCGGTGGGCGAGATCAGTTCGACCTCGACCCCCAGGTCGCGGCGCCTGGCCATATCGGCCTCGGCTTCCTTGTGGGCGGCTGCGGTTTCATACAGGTAGAGACAGCCGCGCTGTTCGAACAGGTCCATGCCGCCGACCCTGCCTGCAAGCTCGCGCCACAGCGGCGTGGCCCCGGCCAGCAACCCTGCGATGGCCCGCCCGTTGCGCGCTGCGGCACCCGGCAGGGATTGCCGTGCAAAGCGTGTCAGCCAGGGCGTCAGCGACGCCAATGAACCGGGACGGATGGCCAGGGGCGAGTGGCGGTTGAACAGCAGCGACGGCAGGTCCATCAGCACCGACGGCGTGCCGACGGGCATGACGGCATAATCGGCGATCGTGCCGGCATTGCCATAACTGGCCCCCGATCCGGGTGGGTTGGGGTCGATCAGCACGACTTCATGCCCTTCGGCGACCAAAGCCTCGGCGATGGCCAAACCCACCACGCCGGCACCGACAATGGCGATTTGAACGCTGATATGCTGCAACATCGGCCTGCTTTCTGGTCGTCTTTATGGCACAGGCTGCGACTGTCCGCAGAAAGATCGCAGCCTGAGTCCCGAATAACCCTACATGCAGGTTTCGAACAACGCCCGAGTGTTCTGGCGCGTCATGACTTTGGGATTTCCGCCGCAAGACGGGTCTTCCAGTGCCATGTCCGTCAACATGTCCAGATCGGCCGCCTTGACACCCATCGCCGTTAGATTGGCCGGGATGCCCAGCAAGGCGCGCAGTTTCATGACCTGCGCGCGAAAGCCGTCGAACCCGCCCTGAATGCCCAGATAGGCGGCGGCGGCGTTCAGACGCTGTTCGATTTCGGCGCGGTTGTAATCCAGAACCATGGGCATGACGACGGCATTGGTCGTGCCGTGATGGGTGCCGTAAACCGCACCGATCGGATGGCTTAGGCTATGGATCGCCCCCAGCCCCTTCTGGAATGCCGTGGCGCCCATGGCCGCCGCCGCCATCATATGGGCGCGGGAGTCAAGGTTGTTGGGGTCCGCATAGACGGTGGGCAGGTTTTCAAACACCAGCCGCATACCCTCTAGCGCGATGCCCTGCGACATCGGGTGGTAAAAGGGGCTGCAATAGGCCTCAAGGCAATGGGCCAGGGCGTCCATACCGGTGCCTGCGGTGATGAAACGCGGCATGCCGACGGTCAGCGCCGGGTCGCAGATCGTGACGACGGGCATCAGTTTGGGGTGGAAGATGATCTTTTTCTTGTGGGTCGCGGAATTGGTCAGAACGCCGGCCCGCCCCACCTCGGATCCGGTGCCGGCGGTGGTTGGCACGGCGATGATCGGGGCGATTTTGGAGGCATCGGCGCGGGTGTACCAGTCGTCGACATCTTCCAGATCCCAGACCGACAGATCGGCGCGCTGATGTGCCATCAGCGCGATCATTTTGCCAAGGTCAAGCGCCGAGCCGCCACCAAAGCAGATCACACCGTCATGCTGACCCGCCAGATAGGCCGCGATGCCGTCGGTCATGTTCTGCTCGTTGGGGTTGGGGTCGACATCGCTGAACACAGCACGCCCCAGACCGGCAGCCGCAAGACTGTCGAGGGCGGCGGCGGTGATCGGCAGGCTGGCAAGGGCCTTGTCGGTGACCAGCAAGGGTTTTTTCACGCCTGCGGCAGCACAGTGTTCGGCCAGTTCCGCGATGCGACCCACGCCGAATTTGATCGGGGTCGGGTAAGACCAGTTCCGGTTGGGGACGTTGTGGGTCATTTTCAGACTTTCTTCAGATGATAGGATTTCGGGCGGGTCACTGCGTGGTAACCCAGATAGGACAGTGATCCGCCGCGCCCGGTATCCTTGCAACCGGTCCAGCACAAGGCGGGGTCAAGATAATCGGCGCGGTTCATGAAAACGGTGCCGGTTTCGATCTGCGCCCCCAAGGCGGCCGCCACATCATAATCCTGGGTCCAGATGCTGGCGGTCAGGCCATAGGGGCTGTCGTTCATCAGCGCCAAAGCCTCGGCATCGTCGCGGACCTTCATGATACCGACGACGGGGCCAAAGGATTCCTCGGTCATCACGCGCATGGCGTGATTGACATGGGTCAGAACTTGCGGCGCGAGATAAGCGCCGCCGTCATCTGCGAACCGCGCGGGGTCGATCAGCGCCTTGGCGCCCATGGCAATTGCCTCGGCAGTCTGGGCGCGGACAAGGGTGGCAAAGCGTTTATGCGCCATCGGACCCAATGTCGTGGCCGGGTCAAAAGGATTGCCGAGTTTCAGTGCATTCACCCACGCCACCGATTGTTCGACAAAGCTGTCGTACAGGCTGTCATGGACATAGATGCGCTCGATTCCGCAGCAGCACTGACCGGCGTTGAACATGGCCCCGTCCATCAACGTATCGACCGCCGCCGCAAGGTTGGCATCGGCGCGGACATAGCCCGGGTCCTTGCCACCCAGTTCCAGTCCCAGCGGGGTGAAGGTGCCCGCCGCGGAACGCTCGATCGCCCTGCCACCCGCCACCGAGCCGGTGAAGTTGACAAAGTTGAAGGCGCGCGCGGCAATCAACTGTTCGGTCGTGGCGTGGTCAAGCACGACATTCTGAAACACATTCTCGGGCACGCCCGCCTCGTGAAAGGCCTGCGCCAGACGTTCCCCCACCAACATGGTCTGGCTGGCATGTTTCAGCACGACCGTATTGCCGGCGATCAGGGCGGGGACAAGGGTGTTGATCGTCGTCAGATAGGGATAGTTCCAAGGTGCGACGATGAACACGACGCCCACAGCCTCACGCGCGATAAAGCGGCGGAACTTGTCGCTGTCCTCGATCATCGTCGGGGCAAGGGTCGCGGCGGCAATTTCGGCCATATGGTCGGTGCGGGCGTTCACCCCGCCATATTCGCCGCCAAACCGGGTGGGGCGGCCCATCTGCCACGCGAGTTCATCGACGACGACGTCCTTCATGGCGTTCAGCCGGGCGACCCCCGCCTTTACCAGCGCGACACGGTCGCCCAAGTCGCGCGCGGCCCACGACTTTTGCGCGGCACGGGCCTGTGCGACGGTTGCGGTCGCTTGCACCAAGTCAAGCGGTGTCCGCTCGGCATAGACGCTGCCATCGACGGGTGAGATCAGTTGGATCGGTTTCATGTCCTACCTCATAGGCTGCCCATGCATGGCGTATTGTCAGGGATCAGGGTGCACCGCGACGACACACCCGTTGGTCAGGCCCGTTCCAGCAGGCGCTGCAGTTCGAAATCGGTGACCACGCGGTCGCTCTCGGCAATTTCCCAACGCGCATTGTGCACATAGTGGTCGATCACCTTGTCACCGAATGCCTTGCGCAACATGGCCGAGCCTTGCAAAAGGTCCGCCGCCTCGCGCAGGTTGTGCGGGATTTCACGGACATTGCCTGCGGCATACATGTCGCCTTTCATCTCGGGTTCAAGGGTCATCTTCTGCTCGATCCCCTCAAGTCCGGCGGCCAACAGGGCCGCGCAGGTCAGATAGGGGTTCACGTCGCTGCCGGGAATGCGACATTCGACCCGGATCGCCTTGGAATGCTCGCCGCAGACCCGGAAACCGGCCGTGCGGTTGTCGGCCGACCAGACCGCCTTGGTGGGCGCGAACATGCCGATGGTAAAGCGTTTATAGCTGTTGACATAGGGCGCCAGAAACGCCGTGATCTCACGCGCATGGGCCAATTGGCCGGCCATGTACTGCTTCATCAGGTCGCTCATGCCGTGGATGTCGGAATGGTCTTCAAAGGCCGGTTTGCCGTCCTTGGTCCACAGGCTTTGATGGACATGCGCCGAAGATCCGGCCTTGCGATGGTCATACTTGGCCATGAAAGTGACCGAGCGTCCCTTGGTCCACGCGATTTCCTTGATGCCATGCTTGACGATGGTGTGGTTGTCGGCAGTGTCAAGCGCGTCCGAATAGCGGTAGTTCACCTCTTCCTGCCCGGCATCGGCCTCGCCCTTGGAGTTTTCGATGGGCACACCCGCGCCATACAATCCGTTGCGGATGGCGCGCATCACCTCTTCTTCCTTGGTGGTCTGGAAGATGTGGTAATCCTCGTTATAGGCCGAAATCGGGGTCAGTGACCGCAGACCGCCGTCACGCAGGTTTTCGTAGCTGTTTTCAAACAGGTAGAATTCTAGTTCCGTCGCCATCATCGATTCGAATCCAAGGGCGCGGGCACGGGCAACCTGACGTTTCAGGATGGCGCGGGGGGAATGCGGCACCTCTTCATGGGTGTGATGGTCCAGCAGATCGGTCAGCACCAAGGCCGTGCCCGGCAACCACGGGATCAGCCGCAATGTCGCCAAGTCGGGTTTCATCACATAGTCGCCATAGCCGGTTGACCAGTTCGAGGCTGCATAGCCCTGAACCGTGTTCATCTCCATGTCCACCGCCAGCAAGTAGTTGCAGCAGTGGGTTTCCTTGAATCCGCCGTCGCAAAAGAAATGCGCCTCAAACCGTTTGCCCATCAGGCGGCCCTGCATGTCGATGCCGGCCACAATCACCGTGTCGATGCGGCCGACATCCACCGCGTTGCGCAATTGGTCCAATGTCATGTTTCCGGCCATGTCCGGTCCCCTTTGAATGTTGCCCGACCTTGCGGGTATGCTTCAGACGCTGATCCTGGCTGCGTTTCAACCGGCTTTGGCCTGACGCTGGATTTCAACCAATCCCATGTTCAGCACCGGGGCGAGGGTTTGTGCCATGGCCTGTTGGTCGGCGACCGTGGCGATCAGGTCGTTGCGGATTTCCAGCATGGCATTTGGCAGACCGTAGGGCGTGGCCAACACGCGCAGGGAATGTGTGACGCCGTCTGCCGCGGAATACGGTGCATTCACCAGGGTGTTCAGTTTGGTCAGGCGACGGGCCGCGTCGTGAATGGCCATGGCCAAGCTGGGGTCCATGTCATGGATGACGCCCAGTTCGACGCTGCGGGTTTGGCCGAAATAAACCGGGGTGAAAGAGTGGATGGTGATCACGACCGGCCGCAGACCCAGGGCGATCCGCTGGGCGATCAGGGCGTGGGCGGCGTTGTGAAACGGCAGGTAGACTGCGGTCGTGCGGTCAAGCCTGTCTTGCGGCGTGATGTCTGCATTGCCGGGAATGTCATGCAATTCGGACCGCGCCGGCATGGCACCGGGCAGGTCGGGGGCGCGGTTGCAATCATAGACCAGACGGCTGATCGGGGCGTGAATCAGTGCGGCGTCCAGCCAAAGGGCCAAGCCCTGCGCCAGACCCAGGGCGCCAGGGTCCCACGCAATATGGGCCATGCGTTGCGTCTCGGTCAGCCCAAGGTCGCCCCAGCGATGGGGAATGTGATGCGACGCATGTTCGCAGACCAAAACGAACCGGCCCTTGGCGCCCGGATTTTCGATCACCGGCGCGGGAAGCGTCTGATCAGCCGTTACCCGCATCTGCAAGTCATCTCCTTGGTGTTTCGGTCCCTGGTGTTTCGGGTCGTCGAGGCTGGGCCACGGTTCATCGTTTGAGGACGCGCTGTCAAGAATGTTTCCGGCCTGACTTTCCTGTTGCGACGTTTTCTGTTTCACATCGCGTCGATACGGGTAAACGGACCAGTCGATGACCTTGGACAACCAGTTGCGGGCGGCCCTGTCAGACCTGACACGGGCCGCGCGGCAATTGGCCACCCATATCATGTCACATTATCCGGTTGCGGCGCTGGGCTCGATCACGCAGCGTGCAAAGGCGGCGCAGGTCTCGACCCCTACGGTGGTGCGGCTGGCGCAAAAGATCGGCTATCGTGGCTATCCGGACTTTCAGGGCCGGCTGCGCTGCGAGGTCGAGGCGATGCTGGTCACACCCATGACCAAGCATGTTCTAAGGGCGGGTACAGTGCCCGATGGCCATATCCTGAACCGCTTTGCCAAGGTGATGGTGACCAAGATGCAGGCCACGCTGAACCAGATCAACCACGCGGCCTTTGACGCCACAGCGGCGCTGTTGGCCAATCCCGAACACAGCATCTTTGCCGTCGGCGGGCGGATCGCCGATGCGGTGGCGGATTACCCAGTGTCGCTGATGCGGGTGGTTCGGCCCGCGGTCACGCTGCTGTCCGACACCCCCTCGACCTGGCCATCGGCCCTGCTGGACATGGCCCCCGGCGACGTGCTGCGGGTGTTCGACATCCGCCGCCATGAAAACGTCGTCTTGCAGGTCGCTGAACTGGCCCGCGAAAGGGGGGCCGAGATTGTGCTGGTCACCGATGGCTGGGTGTCGCCTGCCGCCACCTACGCCACGCACACCTTCGCCGTGCATTTCGAGGCCCCTTCGGCCTGGGATAGCAATGTCGGTCCGATGATGCTGGTCGCGACCCTGCTAGCGGCTGTGCAAGACCTGACCTGGACTGTCACCGAAGGCCGGATGCATCGATTGGAGCACTTATACGTCCGTACGCGGTTCTTCCGCCGGCACCGACAGGGGCGTTTGGCGTGCATTACAGCCCGACCGCACGTCGTGTAAGGTTCAGGCCGGTCAGCACCAGCAAGATCAGGGTCCACTGGCGAAAACCCGCCTGATCCAGCCGGTCTTGACTGCGCGTTCCGATCATTTGACCCAGTTGCGCCGGGATCACCAAGGCAGCCGAGAACACCAAGGTCTGCGGGGTCAGCACGCCCGATCGCAGATGCGCGGCAAACAGAACAACCGCACCGATCAGAAAGACCACGCCCTGTACGCGAACTGTCTCGGTCTTGTCGGCCTTGATCGACAGCAGATAGACAAGCAATGGCGGGCCCCAGACGCCGGAAATGCCGCCATAGATCCCTCCGATGGCACCAAGGATCCATTCGGCCCGCGCGCGGTGTTCCAGCGCCAGGGCAAGGTTGACCCCGGCCAGTTGCATCAGGGCAAATGCGGTGATCGGCAAGCCCAGCAGCAACAGAAAGGCATCTTGCGGGATCACATGCACGAAACCCGCCGAGATGACGATGAAGATCGCTGTCGCGATCAGCATGCGGCGATAGGTTTGCACGGTACGCAGCGCAGGTTGCCAGCCTTGGCGAAAGGCCTGCGACAGATTGGTGACCAAGGTCGGTAAAATCAGCCCGGCCAAGGCTGTTTCGGGCGGCAGAAAGCTGGAAAAGCCCGAAATCATGATCATCGGCATGGCAAAGCCCACCGCACCTTTGACGAAACCCGCGAAAAGCGTCAAGGCGATGGCGAGGCCAAAGTGAAGGGGGTCCAATCCCGCCAATCGGTTAAGCTCCCAGTCTGCGCCGCTGTTCTGCGCCGCTGCAACGACCCTAAGTCGTCCGGCGCGGCAGTACCAGCAGGGGTATGGCGTTTCACACCTTTAGGTCGCAATCGGCCTGCCCCGTGGGTTATTTGGGCCAACTTGAAAGGAACAAAAGGGGTTAAGGGGTCAGGCGGAACGGCGCCGGGATGGTGTCAGTTTGGTTCAGCACCAGATCTACCATGGTCCGGGCGACCTTGGGTGCCATGCCAAAGCCGATCTTGAAGCCACCATTGGCGACGTAGTGGTCGGGTCGTTCGGGCCAGGGGCCGAGCAGCGGGGCGCGAGAGCTGGCGCGCGGGCGGACACCGGCCCAGCGTTCAAGAATGGCGGCGGTCCGCAGCAGCGGCAGGGCGGCAAAGGCTTTTTGCAAAAGGGCGTCAAGGGCTGCATCGGTGTTCGTGGCATCCGTGTAGCCGTGCTCCGAGGTCGAGCCTATGGCGGTGGTGCCATCGTGATGCGGCACGATGTGGAGCGTGTCCACGAACAGTTGGGGTTGGTCGCGGGCGTCGTAGGCCAATAGGATGGCTTGGCCCTTGACCCCGTCGCCCACCCGCCGGCCGAGGACGCGCGAGAGGGTTTCAAGCCCGGCAACGCCGGTGGCGTGGATGGTGGGGCCATGATCTGGTGCGTCTCCTACAATGATCTGGCCACCCTTGGCGCGTATGGCTTCGCCAAGGGCGCGGGCGGTCAAACGCGGGTGGAGGCGGGCGGTTAGGGTGTCGTGGACCAGGCGGCCGGTCGGGCTGTTGGGGTGCCAGGCGTCGGTTGCGGGTATGATCTGCCACAGGGCCTGTGCGCCCCACAGGGTCTGGGCATTGGTGGCGCGGGTTTGGGCAAGCGCGATGGCGGCCGCGTCGGGCAGGGGTTGCAGGCGGCCAGTGCGGGCATAGCCGGTTGGAAGGCCCGAGGCGGCGGTGGCGGCGGCGAAGAAATCTTCGGCCATCAGCAGGC
>JBAXXO010000036.1:0-16929 GCA_037127855.1 Alphaproteobacteria bacterium | reverse complement strand
GCAATGACCCCACCTGGCCCGGCACCGAACATACGCGCGAACGTGTGCCCGTGATCTGCCACGGCGCGGGCCGGGGCAGTCTGGGCCATGGCAGTATGGGCCTGTGCGCTTTTACCGATGTTGCCGCCAGCATCGCCGCCCATCTGAACGTGGCGTCACACGGCACCGGGGTCAGCTTTCTGTGAAAGCCAAGATCGAACTACACCTGCATCTGGAAGGCGCAGCACCCCCTGCCTTTATCCGCGGCCTTGCCCGCCAGAAGCATATGGACCTGTCCGGCCTGTTCAACGACGATGGCAGTTATAAATTCACCGACTTCTGGCACTTTCTAAAGGTCTATGAGGCCGCCACGACCACCCTGCAATCACCCGAGGATTTCCACGCCCTGACCCTCGCCGTGCTGGAGGAAAGCGCCAAAAGCGGTGTGATCTATACCGAATGCTTCTTGGCGCCCGATTTCTGCGGCAACCGCGACCTGTCGGCATGGCGCGAATACCTGCACGCGATCGAGGAGGCAGCGGCCATCGCCGAGGCAACCATGGGCATCACCATGCGCGGCATTGTCACCGCCGTTCGCCACAACGGCCCCGATAAAGCCCGCCAGACCGCGCTGTGCGCCGCGGAAACCGCAGGCCACTTTGTCACCGGCTTTGGCCTTGCAGGCGATGAAAAGGTGATGTCGCCCAAGGACTTTACCTATGCGTTCGACATGGCGCGCGAGGCGGGACTGCGCCTGACCGCCCATGCCGGCGAATGGGGCGGGCCGCAATCGGTGCGTGACGCCATCGCCGCTCTGAAGGTCGAGCGCATTGGTCACGGTGCCCGCGCAATCGAGGATATGGCTTTGGTCGAAAGCATCGCCGAAAGCGGCATCGTGCTGGAACTGTGCCCGGGATCCAATGTTGCCCTTGGCATTTTCCCCAGCTTTCGCAAACACCCGATCGGCGAGATGTACGATCGCGGCGTCAAGGTCACCATTTCGACCGATGACCCGCCGTTTTTCCACACCACGATGGAACGCGAATACCGCAATCTGCATGAGGCATTCGACTGGGATGACAGGGTGTTTGCGAAGATCGCCCGCACCGCGCTGGACGCCGCCTTTTGCGATGCCGACACCAAAACCCGCTTGCTGAAAAAACTGGAGGCCGCCGATGCTTGAGAACCTGATCGTGGTGCGACACCCTTTGGTGCAGCACAAACTGACGCTGATGCGCGAAAAAGACACCTCGACTGCGTCATTCCGACAGCTCTTGCGTGAGATCAGTCTGCTTCTGGCCTATGAGGTCACACGCGAATTGCCGATGACCACCAAGCAGATCGAAACGCCGCTGGAACGGATGGACGCGCCGGCGATTGACGGCAAGAAACTGGCGCTGATCTCGATCCTGCGGGCTGGCAATGGTCTGTTGGACGGTATTCTGGAACTGATCCCTGCGGCAAGGGTCGGGTTTATCGGCCTGTACCGCGACCCCGAGACGCTGCAAGCCGTGCAATACTATTGCAAACTGCCCGACCATCTGGAGGATCGGGTCTGCATCGTCGTCGATCCGATGCTGGCCACGGGCAATTCCTCGGCGGCGGCGGTGACGCTTTTGAAACAATCGGGGGCGCGCCAGATCCGGTTCCTGTGCCTTTTGGCGGCCCCCGAAGGGATCGCGCATATGCAGCATGTCCATCCCGACGTTCCCATCGTCACAGCCTCGATTGATAGCCATCTGAACGACCATGGTTACATTGTACCGGGGCTAGGGGATGCGGGTGATCGCATGTTTGGCACTAAATAACGGCATTGGGTCTTTACTCGAAAAGAATCCTACCCCATGATTCGGGTCACTGCTTGGGGCCCGTCCCTTGGGGATAGTCATGCTGTTCAGGTTTTTCGTCACGGTCCTTGTGGCAGCCTTGCTGTCAAGCCTGTCTGCACAGGCACAAACTGCGCGAGGTTCGGGTGGGCCAGTCCCGACACAGCGCGGCTATGCCGCCACCCATGCCGCGCCCCAGATGGCCAATGCGATACCGACCCCGCCTCGCGGCTATCGACTGGCTTGGGGTGACGACCGCCTGAACCCGATGCGTGGCCTAGGCTCTGCCACCGGGCAGGTGCAACAAGATCAGGTCTGGACCCGTGACATCCCGGCCAAACTGGTGACAGCACCTAAGGCCGCCGTCACCTTTGCGCCGAACCGCACCGCCGTACCGGCCATGTCAGCCGCGACCTGTGCCGCAGCACAAAGCTATGTGCAGGTTGGCACCTTTGGACAGCCGGCGAATGTGGCAGGCGTGCAATCCCGGCTTAGCGCCCTCGGTCTGCCGGTCTCAACCAGCAAGACCATGCGCAAAGGCAGGGTTTTTGAGGTTGTCTATGCGGGCCCCTTTGCGACCCCGGCCGAGGCACGTACTGCCCTTGCCATCACCCGGAACGCCGGCTTTTCAGACGCTTTGCTGAAATGACGCAACAAGACTGATCTGATACCCAAGATACCGGCCCCGCAGTGGCACCGGTGCCGGGCAAGAGCGAGCAGATGTTTATAAAACTCCCCTCAGGCCCCGGCTTAGAGGGGATTTCTTTTGCACCGCTTGGGCGGAGTATTGTGTAGGGGGGAAGATGCCGCCTGGAGCGAATTGCGTCGGGTCAGGTTCACCCGACCCATCGCGACGCGCAACATTCTGAGTGGCTTGCCTATCTTGGATTGCCCTCAATCTCAATCAGCTTGAGTGCAATCCGCCCTACGGCAGCAACGTCAATTCGCGCGCCGAAGTACCCAAAGCGCGATCGGCACAAGCCCCAATTCAACAGCCGTGGAGAATACCAGAAATGTCGATGGCCACCCGTCCAGTGCAAAGCTAAGAAGTCGGCCAGCCACGAGACCAGCAGCCAAAACCGCCGTCGTGATGATGGCCACGTTGCGATAGTCGGGGCGGAAAGCGGCATAAAGCCAGAAAAAGCCAAAGGCAATGTACAGACCCGTGACTGCGCGCAAGATGTGCGAAAAGTCCGTGCTGAGTTCTGTCACCCCTAGGAAGGTTCGGGCGAACCAAGCCGGGTCGATACCATACGAAAGTGCGATGGTGGAAACCGCGCAGAATGCGAAAATCAAATACGATTTCTGGATACTCATTTCCACTTCGGCCCTGTTTGTTTCTTATGGGTCGGACCGACTACCAGAACGGAACCGCAAGGTAAAGTCCGCCGTGGCATGGATGATGCAACCGTGCCGCACGTCATCGATGTGCTAAGGTGGGGCTGCGAAATCGCCAAAGCGGTGCAATCATAGCCCAGTTTGTCACAATCGGGCGGGATCTGGCGAAGAACGTATTTCAGGTTCACCGGGCTTACTGCATGGGTCGGGCAATCTTGCGCAAGAAGAAAAGGCGCGCGCAGATGTTGGTGAATTTGGGGCAGGCGACGCGCCTTGCATTGTCACGGCGGACTCGTGCGGCGGCGCGCATTTCCGGGGGCACGAGAGCGGCAAATCGGATGATCTGGTCACGGCGTGTCGCAGATGCCTTGCAATCCGACCCAGTCATTATCCCGCAGCACCGGCACAGGCGACGTGCCTTTGAACGGATCGCCATCGATCAGCCCCATGCTGGTCGCGCCGGTCGGGTCCAAAGCCCGTGCATAGGCGGTGGAGGACAGACGCGCCTGCGCGAAACGTTCCAGCAGGCGCTGCGGGTCTGGCCTGGGCTGGGGGGCTTTCAGCGCGACCTCGGCATAGCCCGCCACAGCTTGGGGAGCCAGAACGCCCGTCGTCAGCAGCGTCACCGTCGCCATCAGACCGGCATGTCGCAACAGGGGGATCACGGGGTCGTCGGTGTCGGCCCGCACCGCTGCGGCCAGGACATGGCCCGCCAGAACTTCGGGGTCCTGAGCGCCCTCCAACAGTTGCGCATTGACCAGCACCAACCCACCCGGCAAGCCCAGGGTCAGGGCGACGCCGTCACGCACCACGGCAATCTCGGTCATCTCAGCGTTCGACAGGTTCAGCGCCAAGGTTCCCAGCGCGCGCCGCCCAGCCGCGGCATTACAGGGCGAACCGGTCAGGCGCACCATATCCTGCAACGCCATCTTGCCAATCTGGACCCGCGTGCTTTGCGGCAGGACCTGTGCCGTATGCCGAATCATCGCACCGGGCACCCAAAGAAGACCCAGACAGGCCACCAGCAACAGCACCGCCGTCACGGCGACACCGCGCAACCGCCCCGGATGCGGGCGGCGCCGGATGATCGCCTTATGCACTGTTTCGATGGCGGCGATCATATCCGGATCGTCCAGCTCCAGCACCTCGGCGGGTGTGCCATCGTCCAGACGCCCTGCCGTGAACAAGGCCGGTTCCTCGCCCTCGTTCAACCGCTCGACCGCGGGCAAGGACCAATGCGTCAGCGCCTGCCCGGTGCGTGGGTCTGACAGGATCAGCGTGGCGTCGCGAAACGCCACCACAACCTCGCGCAACTGCGCCGCTGACGACATCCGCCACAGGCCCGAGCTTTCCAGCCTTTGATACTTTTCGACGGCAGTCATCGCGGTCCAGGGTTGTCCCTTTGATTGTGGGGCAGGTTAGCGGCTGTGCGCTGGCGAGACAATCAGCGCCGCCCGACTATCTGTCATCTCGGCGAGAAATGGTCGCTGGCGGAATTGACACGGCTGCGCGACCGATCTGGCAACCTTAAACCTGTCGCTGGCGTTTTGTGGAAGGGACTATTGTGCGGCCAATCCCACCCGAGGAACGCCTCGCTGTTCTGACGGGAAACAGCCTGTTCGATACGATAGACACGCCATTCTGGAACAAGCCGGAACACCGCGACGACCCGGCGCTGAAGATAAAGTATATCCATGAACTGATCCGCATTTCGGGGTTTAACGGCGACCGGCAGGTGACTTTTGCAGCAATCGATCAGGCCCATGCAAGCATCGCCAACCTTCAACAACAGCGCGACCTGTTCCGGGCGTGCCGGGCGGATATTTCCAATTTGCTGGCTGATCTTTTGCAACCAGCCCTGGCGGCGTAGGAAATTCTGCGCTTTGTCCCGCCAGCCACCCCAGCCTTACGCTGGAGTCTTGGTGCTGAACGTTTAGAAAGCTTTGCCACGGACTTTGCCGAAATGATCCGGCCCTGTGCCGACTGGCTGGCGCAAACCGGCCCGCAATCTGCGGTCACAAGCGCTGATCTTGGCGTGGTGGTGCAAGGCCATCTGATGTATTCCACCAGCCCGCATGACAACGATCTTTACTCTGCGCTTTTGACCACTTTGGTATCGGTACGCAGATTGGCTGTTCAGGCTGGTTTGAAGGTCGTCGCGATCCCGTGTTTTGCCTTTGGTCTGCTGGAAACCCGGCCTGATCATATCTTGTCTTGGCACACAGTGGGCAGGCTTCCCGGTTTCACCCATTTCAAGCGCGGCGATCTGCCGAGTTACATGGTCGTTGATCGCGGTGGTTATTCGGGCTGGTCCAGCCTGTCAGGCGCCGCTTTGGCGGATCTGCAACTGCCTGAGTTGCCCGAAGCCAAGGTGATCTGCGACAGGCTTTGGCAGGACATCGTCGCGACGAATGTCTCGAAACATGAACAAGAGGATACCCACGACCCCGGCGACCCCTTGCCGCAGACCTATGTCTTTGTGCCGTTGCAGGCAATAAGTGCCTGACTTGCCGCGGCAATCGCCTGCCGCCAGTGCCTGCGGCAGAGGCTGGCATAGGTTTCATTGCCACCGATCACCACCTGTTCGCCATCGGCCAGCGCCCTTCCGTCGGGACCGCGCCGGATGACCATGGTGGCCTTCTTGCCACAATGGCAGATGGTGCGCACTTCGCGCATCTCATCCGCCCATGCCAGCAAGGCGGCAGAGCCTGGGAACAACTCGCCCCTGAAATCCACCCTTAGCCCGTAACACATCACCGGAACGCCCAGATCATCGACGGCGCAGGCCAGTTGCCAGACCTGTGCCTTGGTCAGAAATTGCGCTTCGTCGATGAACACACAGGCAACCGGCCCGGCGGCAAAGCGTGCGGCCAGCTTGGCAAACATGTCCTCGTCAGGCGCAAAGGTGTCGGCATCCTCGCCGATGCCGATCCGGCTGGCGATCCGCCCCTGCCCCGCCCGCAAATCAAACTGCGCCGTGATCAGATAGGTCGCCATCCCGCCCTCGCGGTAATTGTGCGAGGCCTGCAGCAGCGAGGTTGATTTGCCCGCATTCATCGTTGAATAGTGAAAATACAGCTTGGCCATGTGAACCCTCGTTGTGCGGATGCCTTAGGGCGGGTTGCATTCAATCTGCGCCAGATCGAACGCAACCCAAGACTGGCAAACCGTTGGAAATGTAGCATGTTGCTCTAACCCAACCCTCTTGGCCGGTCAAACCGGCAAAGTAGACGAACTGACGGCTCCGCCGCACGCAGTTTGCGAGACACAAATGCGACGGAGCCTTACCCAAACCGGCGTAGATTGCCGGCCACTCGTTACGGACCCGCACTGGTGGGCCAGCAGTGAACATGACAAATCCGAGGGCTTTACTTAATGGGAAAATTCGTGATTTATTCCCAGTTCATATCTTCGCAAAGATCATCATGTCACTGGACACCTATCTCAAGAATCACACTGAGGCTTTGGTCAAAGATGTCGGTTTTGAGGCGGCCTGTGCGCTAACCGGCCGGTCCAAAGCGACGATCGGGCGCTATTATTCCGATCAGGTCGAACATGGTGACCGGTTCATGCCGATCGACGTTGTGGCGCAGCTAGAGGCTGCGTCGGCTTTCCCCCATGTGACCGCCGCGCTGGCAGATCTGCGTGGCATCACGCTGTCTTATGACAGCGAAAAGCGCGATGCCCAGTCGAGCGGGGTCAATCAGGATGTGGTGGCGTTGGCGCAGCGGTTCGCGCAACTGATGTCCGAATACAATCAAGCCATCAGGGACGGCAAGATCACCGCCAATGAGGCGAAGCGGATGCTGCGCGAAACCCTTGCCCTTCAGCAGGTCTTGCTGGACATGAAGCTGAATCTCGAGGAAGAAGCCACTTGAAAGAACGAAGCCCGGGCTTCTGAACCCGGGCTTGGAATGGTCAGTGCTTTGGGGTGGCTGGCGGTCCGCTCAACTTGTCCAGCGCTGCGGGCCCCGCGACAGCTTGCCGCCCGCAGGCTCTGCCCGTTGCGGGGCGCGTGCGGGTTTTGCCGCCGCTGTGGGTTTCGACCCGGCTGGGCGTGCTGGTGGCTGCGGTTTGGCACTGGCGGGCCGACCTGCGCCCTGCGGTTTGCCTGATCCTTGTGGTTTTGCCGAACGCGGGGCGCTTGACGGCCGCTGCCCGCGACCCTGCACGGGCTTGGGGGCGGCCGCGACCGCATCCGCCGACCATGGCGCCCCACCGATCACCGGGATCACCTTTTTCAGCAGCTTTTCCACGGCCAGCAACTCGCCCATTTCGGCGGGCGCGCAAAAGGCCACCGCCGTCCCCTCGGCCCCGGCGCGTGCGGTACGGCCGATCCGGTGGACATAGTTTTCAGGAACGTTGGGCATATCGTAGTTATAGACATGGCGCACGCCGGGAATGTCGATGCCGCGTGCCGCGACATCGGTGGCCACCAGAACCTCCATCGCGCCTTCGCGGAATTCTGCCAAGGTCTTGTCACGCTGGTTCTGACTTTTGTTGCCATGGATCGAGCCCGCCCTGAATCCCCAGGACAGCAGCAGTTTGTACAGCTTTTCCGAGCCATGCTTGGTGCGGCCAAATACCAGCGCCTGCTCGCCCACATGCTTTTTCAGATAGGTTTCCAGCAGCTTGGCCTTGTCGCCATTGGGGATGTAATGCACGCCCTGCACGATTTTTTCGATCGGCTTTCCAGGCGGGGCGACCTGTACCTTGACGGGGTTGCGCAGATAGGTGCTGGCAAGCTCTTCGATATCCTTGGGCATCGTGGCCGAAAACAGCAGGGTCTGGCGTTTGACCGGGATATGCTTGGCGATCCTGCGCAGGGAATGAATGAACCCCATGTCCAGCATCTGATCGGCCTCGTCCAGCACCAGATAGCCGGTATCCTCGAGGCTGACATCACCGCGTTCGATCAGGTCGATGAGACGGCCCGGCGTGGCGACAAGCACATCGGTGCCGCGCGCCAGACGCTCGGCCTGTTTGAACAGCGACGCGCCGCCGACAACCATCGTCACCTTGACCGCAGTGCCCTTGGTAAAGGTCATGAAGTTTTCGGCGATCTGGTTCACCAGTTCGCGGGTGGGCGCAAGGATCAGGGCGCGCACCCGGCGCGGGGCGGGCGGGTGGCCGATATCGAGCAACCGGTGCAGCAGCGGCAGGCCAAAGGCCGCCGTCTTGCCGGTGCCGGTCTGGGCCAGACCCATCAGGTCGGCCCCCTTCATGATATGCGGAATGGCCTGGGCCTGAATGGGCGTCGGGATCTGCATGGCGGTTTTTTCCAAGGCGCGCAGCAGCTTGGGCGACAGGCCGAGATCGGCAAACGTGGTCATCTTAGTTCCAATCGTCAGAGGCAACCTACCCTCGCTGCCCGCGCATGCGGGCAACCGTGCACATTGCGGTGCCCCTGCGTGTGTGTTGGGAACCTTATCCGGGCCTTTCGGTGCACACGCGGCACGGGCGACGGATAGGACGCAATTGGGCACAAATCAACGGATTGTCAAGGATGTTCGGAGAATCGGGGGTGATCAGAAAAGATGAGTATTTGGGCCAGTATGAAGGATCAGGCGAATTGTTCGACGATCAGGCGCTCTTCAAGACCGTGACCGGGGTCGAACAGGATGCGGTGGCGCACGCCGGGTTGTGAGCGGATCTCGACACTGACGACCTGCGGCACGGCGAGGGCGTCGGCATCTGCGCGGACGGGGCGGCGTTCGGGGTCGATGACGTCGAAGCGGACCACGGCGGATTTGGGCAGCAGCGCACCGCGCCAGCGGCGAGGGCGGAAGGCCGCGACAGCCGTCAAGGCGAGAATATCGGCACCGATGGGCAGGATCGGGCCGTGGGCCGAGTAGTTATAGGCCGTGGACCCGGCGGGGGTGGACAGCAGGGCACCATCGCAGACCAGTTCTGCAAGACGCTCCTTGCCATCGACCGAAATGCGCAGTTTGGCGGCCTGGGGCCCGGCGCGCAGCAGCGACACTTCGTTGATGGCCAATGCCTCGGTCACCGTGCCATCGGGGGCCACGGCGCGCATCGACAGCGGGTTGATCACAGCTTCCTCGGCGGCGACGAGGCGCTCGGGCAGGTTGTCGGTTACATAGGTGTTCATCAGAAAGCCGACAGTGCCGCAATTCATGCCATAGACGGGCAAGCCCGAAGCACAGGTTTCATGCAGGGTTTGCAACATGTAGCCATCGCCGCCAAGACAGACGACGACCTCGGCCTCTTCCAGCGGGACCTCGCCGTAGTGGGATAGCAGATGTGCCAAAGCTTGTTGCGCGGCGGGGGCGCGGCTGGCGCGAAAGGCGATGTTGCTGGCGGGCAATCGGTTTCTCCTGAACGATGCTGCAGTCATGGCAGGCTTGGCTGCAAACTCAAGCCCCCGATGTTGCACGGCGCAACTCTGTGGCACCGGTTGGCCGCTGTTTCCGATCGGAAAGTTATTTCGCCGGTGGGGCCAAAGGTGTCGCTTTCGGACCTTCACCCGCCGGATGTGATGGATTAGACACGGCTGATCATTCAAGGAGACGCCCATGTCTGTATCCGCCGGTTTCTTTACCGAAAGCCTTGCCACCCGTGACCCTGAGCTTGCCGCCTCGATCACCGCCGAACTTGGCCGCCAGCGTCATGAGATCGAACTGATCGCGTCGGAAAACATTGTCAGCCGCGCCGTGCTGGAGGCGCAGGGTTCGGTGATGACGAACAAATATGCCGAAGGTTATCCGGGCAAGCGGTATTATGGCGGCTGTCAGTTTGTAGATGTGGCCGAGACTTTGGCGATAGAGCGGGCCAAGACGTTGTTCGGCGCGGCCTATGCCAATGTGCAGCCAAATTCCGGCAGCCAGGCCAATCAGGCGGTGTTTCTGGCGCTGCTGCAGCCCGGCGACACCTTCATGGGGCTGGACCTGAACTCGGGCGGGCACCTGACGCATGGCAGCCCGGTGAACATGTCGGGCAAGTGGTTCAACGTCGTCGCTTATGGCGTGCGCAAGCAGGATGAACTGCTGGACATGGCAACGATCCGCGAGACGGCGTTGCAGGCCAAGCCCAAGCTGATCATTGCCGGCGGCACTGCCTATAGCCGCAGCTGGGATTGGCAGGCGTTCCGCGCGATTGCGGATGAGATCGGCGCCTACCTGATGGTCGACATGGCGCATATCTCGGGGCTGGTTGCGGGTGGGGTTCATGCATCACCGCTGCCTTGGGCGGATGTGGTGACCTCGACCACGCATAAATCGCTGCGCGGGCCGCGTGGCGGGATCATCCTGACCAACAAGGAAGATATCGCCAAAAAGATCAACACCGCCGTCTTTCCCGGTCTGCAGGGCGGGCCGCTGATGCATGTGATCGCCGCCAAGGCCGTGGCGTTCGGCGAGGCCTTGCGACCGGAATACAAGGACTATGTCACGCAGGTCGTGGCCAATTCCAAGGCCATGGCGGACCAGTTGATGAAGGGTGGCATCAACATCGTGTCGGGCGGCACCGACAACCATCTGATGCTGGCTGACCTCAGGCCCAAGAAGGTGACCGGCAAGGCGACCGAGCAAGCGCTGGGCCGCGCCCATATCACCTGCAACAAGAATGGCGTGCCCTTTGATCCCGAAAAGCCCTTTGTCACCAGCGGCATCCGTCTGGGCACCCCGGCCGGCACCACCCGCGGCTTTGGCGAGGCCGAGTTTCGCCTGATCGCCGACTGGATCGTCGAGGTTGTGGACGGTTTGGCCGCCAATGGTGAGGCCGGCAATGGCGCGGTGGAAGCCGCCGTCAAGGCCAAGGTCGAGGCCCTGTGCGAGCGGTTCCCGATCTATCCGACCTTGTGAAAAAGGCCCCGCAGCCCTGATTTCAGGGCTGCGGGGTGGTTTTTGTCCACGCGCCGGACACGATGTTTTTTTTATTTCGTTTTCAAAGGCTTGACTTTTTCTGTTAGCCAGGTGGAAACCTTTTCAAAACCCCGGTTTCGCCCCTTCAAACCTTGGTTTTCTCGGTCACGAATTCGGCCAGGAAACGTTCGTTGTGGGCCTCTTCCAATTGCTTGATGCGGTCGATGCTGGCCTGGGCGTGAAAGCGGTACTTCACCACATTGATCAGGCTGATGGTCAGCAGAACCACCCCCATGCCCCAATAACCCTTGGTGGCCAGCGGCACGTCGGTGGACAGCCACAGCGAGATGGCGAGCAGCACATAGGCCGTGATGACGCCGCCGAAGTTCAGGCAAAGGATCAGACCGTTGTCGGATTGAGTGGTTTTCATGTTTATCTCCTGGGGATCAAAGTTGCGATTTCAGACGGGCCAGAACGGCCGCTTGGGTGGATTTCTGCACGGGGCCAAAGCCCTTGTCGGCAAGTTGGTCGGCCAGGGTTTCGTGGGCCAGGTCACGGTCAATCTCGGACAGGATCTCGGATTGCTCCAACGGGTCATCGCGGCCCATGACCTGGTTGATCAACTCCTCGGCCTCGGCCATCAGACTGGGGCCGGACAGGGTGCTGTTCAGCCGGGATTGCAGCGCCTGTTCATCGCGCAGCGCCCGGGCAGCCATGGCACCCTGTTTCAGATCAATCAGGGGGCGGGTTGACGCCTGAACCGAGGATTGCAGACGCAGCACGCGGGATTGCAGGCGGGTGTTGGTTTCAACCCGCAGGCTACGTTCGTTCTTTCATCGCGGCGATGGCACCGGTGGCCTGGGCTGCCTGGGACTTATCGGCCAGGCGGTGATCCAGATCGGCCAGTTGCCGCGCCTCGGCGCGTTGTCCTTGGATCAGGCTGGCGAGGGACAGTTTCGCCGGTTTGGTGCCCTGTCGCGCCCCGCGCAGTCTTTCTTGTCGATCAGTTCCACCGCATGGGCCGCACGCAGCCGTTCCTCGGCGCGGGCATTCTGGCCCTGGATCAGTGTTTTCAACGTTCCGAACATTTTCACCCTCTTGAACATCGTTCATGACGTGGCATTGGCATATCTTGAACGGCGTTCAAGATTTCTACGGGTTGGCCAGGCGGAGCATGATCTGTTCGATCATCGTGTCAATCTGGGCGCGCGGCACGCCACAGATGCGGTTTTGCAGGCCCAACAGCACGATGCCATGGATCGAGGAGAAAAGCGCGCGCACCATCAGGTCAAGTGCTGCGGGGTCAAGCGATTAATTCAATTCAGAAACCGGCTGGGCGATATGGGCGAAGAGTTTCGCCAGTTCGGCGCGATACCAATCGGGCACCGTGCCATCGTCGGGCAGGTTCACATCGAACAGGGCGCGCTAAAGGTTGTGGTGCCGGTCGGCTCAACCGAGATAGGCGCGGGCCAGCAGAATCAATCGGCATTCGGCGGGGAGCGATTCGTGGCCTGTCACCGCCCCGCCCACCTCGGCCCCGATTCGTGCAAAGGTTTGGCCGTTCACCTCCAAGATCAGGTCGGTCATGTCGGCAAAAACGTTGTAAATCGCTCCCACGGCGCAACAGGCCTTGTCGGCCAGATCGCGGGCGCGCAGCGAGGCCATGCCCTGGGCCGCAATCTGGGCCTGGGCCAGTTTGACCAGATTGGCGCGCAAATCGGCGCGGCGTTCTTCGACCTTGCTCATGTCAAACTCAGTGAACGGTGTTCACGAATTGGCACGGCACCGGTGATTTGGCGACGTCAGAGCCAGTGACGCCAATAGGCGACGGCAACAAACAGCACAGCCACCACCAGCAGGGCAAAGGCAACGCGGGCAGCCATATCCAGCAGCAGGCCACGGCGCTTGGCCTTGGGGTCAATCCTGGTCAGGTGGCGCACACAGATGTCATAGGCAATGGCGACGGTTTTATCATCAACCTGATGCATCAGTTTCGGGCTGTGCGTCATGTTCAGCGCCACGGCCAAAGCCTCACCAGCCTCGCGCACCTTGCGCGGCAGGCGGCGGCCGGTGCGGGCCATCTTTTCTTCCAGCGTCTTTCCCTTGATGCGCAACCGCTGTTCCAAAAGGCCGGCGACGCGGTCGGCCATTTGCTGCACAGTCACCACACTCATGTTATCCCCCGTTTTTCAGTCCTTGTAAGCGGCGCGAAGTGGCGCTTCAACATGGCGCATCCCAAGGAGGCGGCCATGTTACAGATTGTCCATCATTCGTCCCAAGGTGCGCTTAAATTCGGCCCGCTGCTGATCGTGCATGGGCTGTTTGGCTCGGCGCGGAATTGGGGGGTGGTGGCGCGCAAGCTGGCGATGGGGCGGGAGGTTTATGCGGTGGATATGCGCAACCATGGGGCCAGCCCGCGCTTTGCGACGCAAAGCTACGCCGATATGGCGGGCGATCTGGCCGAGGTGATCCGTTCGCTGGGCGGGCCGATGGATGTGCTGGGCCATTCCATGGGGGGCAAGGCGGCGATGGTGTTGGCTCTGACGCAAGAGGAGCTTGTGAGGCGGCTGGTGGTGGCCGATATCGCGCCAGTGGCCTATGACCATGATCAAAGCCGCCACATTCAGGCGATGCGCGGGCTGGACCTGAGCGATCTTGCCAGCAGGTCCCAGGCCGACCTTCGGTTGCAGGCGACCATCCCCGACCCCGCCTTGCGGGCCTTTTTCCTGCAGTCGCTGGACCTAAGGGCCAGCCCGCCGGCATGGCGGCTGAACCTGAATGTGCTAGAGGCCGAGATGCCAAAGATCGTCGGCTGGCCCGAGACGCAGGGCCAGTTTACCGGACCGGTGCTGTTCCTGACCGGGTCGGAAAGTCGCTATGTGCTGCCCGAACACCGTAACAAGATTCGCAGCCTGTTCCCCGCCGCCCGCTTTGCCAAGTTGACCGGCGCGGGCCACTGGCTGCACGCCGACCGCCCACGCGCCTTTGAGGCGACCGTGATGGCCTTTCTGGGCGGCGAGGCCGCGGGGCCCGGCTGACCAGACCATACCATGCCCGGTTCAGCAGGGCCTGCGCATCCGGTTCAACAGGCCGTACTTGAGGATGAACTGGTGGTAAAGCGCCGCCGTCACTTGGACCACGATCAGCACGGCGACCACCCGGTGCAGCGCGATCTGCAACCGCGAGAAACCCTCGACCATGTCATGCTCCATTCGTTGACCCTATTGCGGGTCACATGCGGCGGATGGGCCTTTCCGTTCCGTCAGTTTTACCCATTCTGCAGCGCCTGGCTTTGCGTGAGGTCAAGCACTAGACCTTAAGGCTTAGCCCCTGCTGCGCCGCCGATTGCTCGGCCCGGTCCAGCATGCGCTGCAAGGCGGCACCACGGGCGAAATCGGGCTCGGCCACGCCCTCGCCGCGGATGGCGGCGATGAAACGTTCATAGATCGTGGCCAGAACAGGGGCCTTGATCTCTACCCATCTGGCGGTTTCCATGTCGGGCTGCAAACAGGCGCGCAGGCGGCTGATGTTCTTTTCCCATGACACCTCTAACCCACCCTTGTCGCCATACAGGCGCAGGCGCAGGTCATTCAGATGGCCGCTGGCAAATCGGGTGGCCGACACTGTGCCAAGGGCGCCATTGCCCAGAACCACCTGCATGGTGACGCTGTCATTGGCATCCAGCACATAGTCGCCGATCCTGTCGCCCGGCGCCTTGGCAAAGGTCGCCAGCCGACATGAGATTTCATCGACCGGCTGGCCTGCGACGAAGGTCGCAAAGTCAAGGATATGGATGCCGACATCGCCCAAAGTGCCCTTGGACCCGTGCCGGGTCGACAGCCGCCATAGCCATTTGTTTTCGCGGTCCCAATGCCCCCAGGCGGGCTGGGTCAGCCAGGATTGCAGATAAGACGCCTCCAGATGCCTGATGGTGCCGATGGCGCCGTCACGCACCATGACGGCGGCCTTTTGCAGGGCGGCGACATTGCGGTAGCTGAGATTGACCATGTTGACCACGCCAGCACTTGTCGCGGCGGCGGCCATGGCGCTTGCATCGGCCTCGTTGGTGGCAAGGGGCTTTTCGCACAGGATATGCTTGCCCGCCGCCAGAACCGGCATGGTGGTAGCGAAATGCGCGGCGTCGGGGGTAACATTGGTCACGGCATCAAACTGACCCCAGTCAAGGGCGGCTTCGATGCTGGCAAAGCCTTGCGGGATGTGATGGTGGGCGCAAAAGGCTTGCAGCTGTTCGGGGCGGGTGTCGATGCCGGCGACAAGTGTGACCCCCTCGATCTTGGCGAAGGCTTCGGCATGGTTGCTGGCCATGCCACCGGTCCCCAGGATCAGCAAACGGACGGGTTGCGTGGCCATCAGCGATACCCCGCCTGACCGTCATGATGCAGGCGCGGGCCGCGCTCGACGATCGGCTCCAGCGTGGCGGTTACGGGTCGGTTGGGGGCGGCGTTGGGATGGGCGATGCGGGGAGCGGGATTATGCGCCCATTTCACCCCGTTCAGGATGACGCGCTGGACATTGGCGTCATGATAGGTCGGATAGGTCTCATGCCCGGGCCGGAAATAGAACACATTGCCCGCGCCACGCTTGTAGGTCACGCCAGACCGGAACACCTCACCCCCCTGAAACCACGAGATAAAGACGGTTTCGAGCGGTTCAGGAATGCCAAAGGGCTCACCATACATCTCTTCCATGTCGATCTCGAAATGATCGGGCAGACCCGCGGCGATGGGGTGGTTGCGGCTGGTGACCCACAAGCGCTCGCGTTCGCCCGCCTCGCGCCATGACAGGTTGCACGGCGTTCCCATCAGCCGCTTGAACGGTTTGGAAAAATGGGCGGAATGCAGAAAGATCATCCCCATGCCACCATGCACCGCCTCGACGACACGTTCGACGATCTTGTCATCGACCTCGCCATGCACCTTGTGCCCCCACCAGATCAGCACATCGGTCGCGGCCAGCCTTTCGGCGGTCAGCCCATGTTCGGGGTCCTGCAAGGTCGCCGTGCCGGCCCGCACGTCCGGATCAAGGTTCAGCGCATCGGCAATCGTGACATGCATGGTCCTGGGATAGACCGTTGCCACCACCTTGTTGATCTGTTCATGAACATTCTCGCCCCAGACCGTCACGCGGATAACCATTTCAGTTCCTCTCCAAAGGGCCGAACCGACCCGCCATTCATCTTTTCAAAAATATCCCCAGGGGTGCGGGGGGTGGGCCCCCCGCCTTTCCACCCGCCACAGGTTTGCCGCGAACCGGTCATGTGTGCAACTGCCCTGCCGCCGTCGCCGACCGATTTTCACCGCCCGACCCGGAGGCCGCCCCGTGGCATCTTGTTACCGCACGCAAGGTCAACACCGCCATGGCCATCGCAAGGCCGACAGGGTGGCGGCAAGCGGCGCGATCAGGCTCAATCGGGACGACAAAAGTAACGGCGCCCGAAGAGACCGTTTGATCGGGTCTTTTGGGCGGTGAGGGGGCGAGGCGCAGTCCGGCTGCTGGCTGATATAGCGCGGCGTGTCGCAACCCGAACCAAAGGATTGGCACGTTCGGGGGCACGATCACGCCGCGGGCAGCCGTTTCATCTGGCGGGTAAAGCCCTCCAGCGCCGCGTCGGCGGTGCAGCCGCGCATCTTGCTGAGAATGAGATAGCGGGTCTTGCGCTCGACCACCGTCCCCACTGCCGAGCGGTTGAACGCCCCCTTGATCAGATCGCCCTCCCAGTGCCCGGGAGCAAGGCGGCCCTCTATTTCTTCGGGGCGGTGGATGATCCGCAACGATTCCGGGGCGATAGAGCCGCCAAAGCCCGTTGTGCGTCGCAAACCGCGCGCGGGTTTTGCCTGCCGCAATGCCGCGATCATCTCGGCCTTCAGCCCGCCCCTCGGTTGCGCGTAGATCGCGGCATAGATGGTCTCATGGCTGATATGGCGGGTTGTATTCTCAGGATG
>JBAXXO010000035.1:0-16951 GCA_037127855.1 Alphaproteobacteria bacterium | reverse complement strand
TAGGCATGGTCATATGCGGCAGCGCCCTGCGCCTGTCATTCGGCGCGGGCCCGGACCCAACGGCCATTGTGGCGTCACAATAGCCGTTTTCAAACGCTTGGCAACCAACTACCCGGTAAAGGGCGTGACAAAATTCCCTTTGCGCGGGTGGGGGTGATCCAGCGTTCAGCCCAGGGCGTAGCCTGCGCCACGTACCGTGCGCAAGGGGTCGCCACCGCCATATTGGCACAGCGATTTGCGCAGGCGACCGATATGCACATCGACGGTGCGGGTGTCTACATAAACGGAACGGCCCCAGACCCGGTCCAACAATTGATCGCGGCTCCACACCCTGCCGGGTTTTTCCATGAAGGTCGACAGCAGCTTGAACTCGGTCGGGCCAAGTTTCAGCGTGTCATCGCCGCGATAGACCCGGTGGGTGGCGGTATCTAGGCGGATGTCGTCAAAGGTTAGAACCTCGCCCACGAGTGACGGCCTGACGCGGCGCAGTTGGACGCGGGTGCGCGACATCAGTTCCAGCACGGAATAGGGCTTGATCACATAGTCATCCGCCCCGGTTTCCAGACCCCGGATGCGGTCAACCTCTTCGGACCGGGCAGACAGCATGATGATCGGGATGGCCTTGGTATCCGGGGCCATCTTGAGCCGGCGGCAGACCTCGATCCCGGACAGCAGTGGCATCATCCAGTCAAGGATGATGATGTCGGGGTTCTCTTCCTTGACAAGCAGCATTGCCTCTTCGCCATTGCTGGCCTGCAACACGCCAAATCCCTCGGCTTCAAGGTTATAGGCAAGCACCTCGCGTTGGGCAGGCTCATCCTCGACGAGCAGAACCAGCGGGGGTTGGTCGTAATTTGCCATGGCAGATCAGTTCCTTTGACTGGAGGCCAGGGACATGTCATCGCCCTTCACGCGTTCATCATCAGGGAAACGACCCGTTATCAGGTAAATCACCTGTTCGGCGATTCCTGTGGCATGGTCGCCGACGCGTTCGATGTTTTTTGCGATGAAATGCAGATGCATGCAGGCCGTGATGTTGCGCGGGTCTTCCATCATGTGGGTCAGAAATTCGCGAAACAGGCTGTTGTACAACTGGTCGATTTCATAGTCAGACTGACGCACCTCTTCGGCCAGCACGGCGTCTTCGGTGAAATAGGCGTTCAGCGCCTGCGACAGCATCTGAACAACCGCGCGGGTCATCCGCTTGATGGCTGCGTTGGCACCCGGGATCGGGCGCATCTCGATCAGGACCATCGTGCGCTTGGCCAGGTTCTTGGCATAGTCGCCGGACCGCTCCAGCCCGGCAGCAAGCCGCATGACGGTCAAGACGGTGCGCAGGTCCGAGGCTGTGGGCGAACGCAACGCAATGAGGCGGGCACATTCGGACTGGATCATGTCCTCAAGCTCGTCAATGATACGGTCGTCAGTACGGACCTGTTCGGCCAGCGCCCGGTCGCCGGTGTCAAGCGCCTCGGCGGCGTTCAGCAGCGCCTTTTCAACAAGGCCGCCCATCCGGCCGACCTGCGCCTTTACCGCATCAAGGTCATTGTCAAATGCTGTGCGGATATGGGGGAGGTTCGGCATTTGTATGGTCCTTATCCGATCCGGCCCGTGATGTAGGATTCCGTGCGCGGGTCCTTGGGCGTTGTAAAAACCGTGCCGGTTTCGCCGAACTCCACCAGATAACCCAGATGGAAGAAGGCGGTTTTCTGCGACACGCGCGCGGCCTGTTGCATCGAATGGGTGACGATGACCACCGAAAACTCGGCGCGCAATTCGTCGATCAGTTCTTCGACCTGCGCAGTGGCAATGGGGTCAAGCGCCGAGCATGGCTCATCCATCAGCAGCACTTCGGGGCTGGTGGCAATGGCGCGGGCAATGCACAGACGCTGCTGCTGGCCGCCTGACAGGCCGGTGCCGGGCGATTGCAGACGGTCCTTGACCTCGTTCCACAAGGCGGCACGGCGCAGGGACTTTTCCACGATTTCATCGGTTTCGGCCTTGGACCTTGTCAGGCCATGGATCTTGGGGCCATAGGCCACGTTGTCATAGATCGATTTGGGAAAGGGGTTGGGTTTTTGGAACACCATGCCGACCTGTGCCCGCAATTGCACGGGGTCGACACGGGTGTCGTAGATATCTTCGCCCGACAGCTTGATCGAACCTTCGACGCGGGCTGAGGCGACCGTGTCGTTCATGCGGTTCAAGCAGCGCAGAAAGGTCGACTTGCCGCAACCCGACGGACCGATAAAAGCGGTTACGGTGCGGTCGAGAATGTCGACATCGACATCCTTTAACGCATGGTTGGTGCCGTAATACACCTGAACTTTGCGGGCTTCGATCTTTATGGCATCGGTTTGCACGTCGCGCTCCAATCTTAGGTCTTTCATGGTGTGGCTCCCTGCGGAATGATTACCACCGGCGTTCGTAACGGCGGCGCAGAATGATTGCAGCGGTGTTCATGATGATCAGGAAGACCAGCAGCACGATGATGGCACCGGAAGCCCGCTCGACAAAGCCCGGATCGCCACGCTGTGTCCAGTTGTAAATCTGGACCGGCAGGGCCGAGGCAGGGTCGAATAGGCCAGAGGGCGGCGCGCCCGGAAAGTCGCGCACAAATGCGACCATGCCAATCAGCAAAAGCGGTGCCGTCTCGCCCAAGGCCTGTGCCAGACCGATGATGGTGCCGGTCAGGATGCCGGGCATCGCCAAAGGCAGCACATGGTGGGTAACGGTCTGTAGTTTCGACGCGCCGACGCCAAGTGCCGCATCACGTATCGAGGGCGGCACGGCTTTCAGCGCCGCGCGGGTCGGGATGATAATGCGCGGCAGCGTCATCAGCGTCAGCACCAAGCCGCCGACAATGGGTGCTGATTGCGGCAGATGGGCAAAGTTGATGAAGATCGACAGACCGAGAATACCGTAAACAATCGAGGGCACCGCGGCGAGGTTGGCGATATTCACCTCGATCAAGTCGGTCCAGCGGTTTTTCGGCGCGAACTCCTCAAGATACACCGAGGCCGCGACGCCGATGGGCAGAGCCAGAAGCAGCACAACCGCCATCATGTACAGGCTGCCGATGATGGCAACGCCCAGCCCTGCCGCCTCTGGGCGCTTGTCCGAGGCGTCGGGCATGGTCAGAAAACCCGTGTTAAAGCGCGTTGACATCACCCCTGCGGTGACCAACTGGTCGGCGAGGGCCAGCTTTTCGGGCGACGTGTTCTTGTCACGTGCCGCCGTCTCCATCGTCACGCGTCCCTTGAAATAGCCGTCGATGCGGCCATTGGCGATGGCCGTGAAGGGGATGGTCGTGCCTAGCAGCTTGGGATTGCTCAAAACCTGGTTTCGCAGCGTCGCCGCAGATTCCTCGGAAATCAGGCCAGAGATGTCTTTTTCTGTCATCGTGCCGATGTCGATGCCCTTGGCTGCAATCTCGTTCATCAACGCTTTGGTCAGGACCTTGGCGTAACCGATGGTGCTGACCGAGGCCATCTCGGCCGGATTGGCGTTACCGGCCTTGTCCAGCACCGCCGCATCCAGCGTGACCGGCATGTCGATGAAGGTCTGGCGAAAGGCGGGCAGGCCTGCCGAAAAGATCGAGATCAGCAGCCAAAGCAGGGCCAGCATTGCCAATGTGATCGCCACCACGCCATAGATGCGGAAACGGCTTTCTGCCCTGTTGCGGCCAATCGTGCGCGCGTCTGGTGTCAGCAACGATGTTGAACGCCCGTGAGCGGGGCCACGGGCTGGCAGCCCGGCTGTGTTGTCCGTTGCGGTCATTCGTACTGCTCCCGGTATTTGCGGACGATCACCAAGGCGATCACGTTCAGGATGAGGGTCAGCGTGAACAACGTCAGGCCCAGTGCAAAGGCGACCAGCGTCTCGGGCGAGGCGAATTCGGTGTCACCGGTCAACTGGCTGACGATCTTGACCGTGACCGTCGTCATGGCATCGAACGGGTTCAGCGACAGTTTGGCAGCGGCGCCGGCCCCCAGAACCACAATCATCGTCTCACCAATGGCACGCGAGGCGGCCAGCAACACGGCACCCACAATCCCGGGCAGGGCTGCAGGCAGCACGACCTGCCGGATGGTTTCGGACGGTGTGGCACCCAGACCCAGCGACCCGTCACGCAGCGACTGCGGCACGGCGTTGATAATATCATCGGACAACGACGAGACAAAGGGAATGACCATGATCCCCATCACAAGACCCGCCGTCATGACCGACGAGGACGAGTTCCCAAGGCCCGTGGGTATGGCAATGAAATCACGCAGCAGTGGGCCGACGGTGATCAGCGCAAACAGGCCGTAAACAATGGTCGGGATGCCGGCCAGAACCTCGATCAGCGGTTTGACCCACGACCGAACCCGCTTGGATGCGTACTCAGCCAAATAGATTGCCGAGAAAAGGCCGATCGGCACTGCCACAATCAACGCAATGACCGACACATACAGGGTTCCCCAAAGCAGCGGCCAAATTCCCAGCGAGGACCCGCCACCGAATTTCGGATCCCATTTCGTGGACAGAAAAAACCCGCTTGCAGGGTAAAGTCTGAAAAAGTGGATGGTTTCGAACAAGAGTGACAACACAATGCCGACCGTGGTCAGAATGGCGATCAGCGAGGCGCCGATCAACAGCCCCATGGCGACGGTTTCGGTCTGATTGCGGGCCCGGTATTCGGGCGTAATTCGGTTATAGCCCCAAACGAACCCGGCCAATGCCAGCGCCAGCGTAACGACGGTCAGACCTAAGCGAGACCAGCGCGACGTTTCGCGCACCGCTTCGGCGGCGGCGACCATCGCGGGCGTCGGATTGTTGCCCATGGCGACACCGGCATTACCCAATGCCGTTTTCAGCCCTACCATGTCCTTCGACAGGACCTCAACGTCGGCACCCTTGTCGTGCAGAATCGTCAGACCGCTTGCCAACCGGTTCACGTCGGCCATGGCCAGGTTCATTGTGCTGCCCGCGGCAATGTCCGACGGTGCGATATGCGACAACGCGCTTTTCTGGATGAAGAAGCCCTCGCTGAGCAGCCAAACGAGCATCAACAGTGCCGCCGGGATGATCACACCAAGCGCGGTTATGCTGCCGTAATAGGAGGGCAGTGAATGCAGCATGCGAATATCACCCTTCGCAGCACTGACAGCGCGGCGTTGACCCAGAACATAGGCGGCAACGGCCAGGACACACAGGATCAGGAATAGAAAACCAAGGCTCATCATCGACCCGCATTCAAAGAGAAAGGCGCGCGGCGGCTGTCCGCCACGCGCCGTCGTTGATTACTTCAGCGGTGCCATCAGGGTGCCGGCCTTGACGGCTGCCTGCGTGTCGGCCAGCTTGGGATCCGAAACCAGACCGTATTCAACCAGCTTGCCTTCCGGACCGACCATGTCGTCAGACATGAAGAAATCCAGATATTCCTGCAGGCCGGGGATCACGCCGATATGCTGCTTTTTCACATACATGAACAGCGGGCGCGACACCGGGTAGGTGCCGTCCGCGATGGTGGCGGTCGACGGAACGATGCCGTCCATCGTCGCAACTTTCAGCTTGTCGGTGTTATTCTCATAAAACGACAGACCGAACACGCCGACGGCTTGCTTGTTGGCCGACAGCCGTGACAGTGTCTCGGTGTAGTCGCCGTCGATTTCGACAACATTGTCAGACCGCAGCGTGTCGCAAGCCTTGGTGGCGTTTGCGGCCTTTTCCTTGTCATCCGCGCCTTCGGCTACAGCAAGGAACAAGTCATAGGCACCGGTGGCTTTGCAGCCCGTGTCGATCACCTTTGTGGTGAACACTTCGCGCGTGCCGTGCTTGGAACCGGGGATCAGCGCCAGGATGGCTTGCGCGGGCATGCCGGCGACAGCGTCAGCCCATGTCTTGGCCTTGTTGTCGACCAGAGCGCCGTCCTTGACAACCTTGGCAGCGATGGCCGAATAGACGGCAGCGTCGGTCAGAACGAAGTCTGGGCCGGCGATGTCGGATGCGAACACGACGCCATCATAGCCGATGCGTATTTCCATGATGTCGGTCACGCCGTTCTTGGCGCAGGTGTCGACGTCAGACTGCTTGATCTTGGAGGAGGAGTTGGCGATGTCGATCGTGGCTTCGCCCACGCCTTTGCACAGTGCGGCACGGCCAGCGCCCGAACCGCCACCTTCGACGACCGGCGTCTTAAAGGTGCCCTGTTCGCCAAATGCTTCCGCCACGATGGTGGCATAGGGCAGAACGGTCGAGGAGCCTGCGATCTGCAACTGGTCGCGGGCCGAAGCGACGGATGCCGACATGGCAAGCAAAGCCAATGCAGAAACGGTGAATTTTACGGATGTCATGGATCACTCCTGTAGGGTCACGTTGCCAATCGAGTCGGCACGAACTCCGGATAGGCTGCGCAAGTAACAAATTGTCTCAATTTTTGTGACATTTTTGTGAATAAGGCGGCGGGCTCGGCCAAAGTCGAAGTCGCGTCACAGGGCGCGACGCAACCGGTTGCCATGCCGATGCTGCACCCCGACCTGGCCGTGCGCAAACCGCACCCTGTCAGGCGCGTGCGTTACCTGGCCCGCCGACCATGCGACGTCAATCATTTCTTCGCCTAGGCGCACACGACATCGTGCCGCTGCATTTCTTGCCCTTTTGGACTTAGGCTGGCAACAACAGTGGACCACTTAACCGACCTTATACCGATCCGAGGGCCAAGGAGGTCTGTCTCGCGCGCAGTTTGGCAATTTACCATGCCATACCGAACGGGATTCAGCAATTCGCCGGTTGGCCGAGGCGTGGTCAGAGCGAGAAGGCGTCGGCAAGGCTGATGTCTGTAACAATGTCGCAGTAAGCCGTAATCCGGACCCATCGGGACACATCGGACTGGATGCTGGACCCGCTGGCGATCAGGCCAGGGTGAAAGGGCACTGCCCGCGCAGCGGGCCCTAAGCGCTTAGATCTTCATGTCAAAGCCAAGATGCTTTGCCACGGTAAAGATGTCCTTGTCGCCCCGGCCACACATGTTCATCACGATGATATGTTCGGGCGGCAGTTGGGGGGCGATCTTCATCACATGGGCCAGTGCATGGCTTGGCTCAAGTGCCGGGATGATGCCCTCCAACTTGCACGACAGTTGGAACGCCTCAAGCGCTTCGACATCTGTGATGCTGACATATTGGGCGCGGCCCATATCGTGCAGCCACGAATGCTCGGGGCCGATGCCGGGGTAATCCAGGCCGGCGCTGATGGAAAAACCTTCCAGAATCTGGCCATCCGGGTCTTGCAGCAGATAGGTCCGGTTGCCGTGCAACACGCCCGGGCGGCCGCCGGTCAGCGAGGCGCAATGCTGCATTCGGTCGTCCACGCCCTTGCCACCCGCCTCGACCCCGATGATATTCACCGCAGCGTCATCCAGAAAGGGGTAAAACAGGCCCATGGCATTGGACCCGCCGCCGATGGCCGCAATTATAGTGTCGGGCAGACGCCCCTCGCCCTCTTGCTCGGCCAATTGCCAGCGCACCTCTTTGCCGATGATCGACTGAAAGTCGCGGACCATGGCCGGGTAGGGGTGCGGGCCCGCCACGGTGCCGATGCAGTAAAACGTGTCGCGCACATTGGTCACCCAGTCGCGCAGAGCGTCGTTCATCGCATCCTTCAGCGTGCCACGACCCGAGGTGACCGGGATCACCTCTGCCCCCAATAGGCGCATGCGAAAGACGTTGGGGGCCTGGCGTTCAACGTCATGGGCACCCATATACACCACGCATTGCAACCCGAACTTGGCGCAAACGGTTGCGGTCGCCACCCCATGCTGGCCCGCCCCGGTTTCCGCGATGATCCGGGTCTTGCCCATGCGCCGCGCCAGAATGATCTGACCCAACACGTTGTTGATCTTGTGCGCGCCGGTGTGGTTCAACTCGTCGCGCTTCATGTAGATCTTGGCGCCGCCCAGATGCCGGGTCAGCCGTTCGGCAAAATACAATGGGCTTGGCCGACCGACATAGTGCTTCCACAGCCAGTTCATCTCGGCCCAGAAGGTCGGGTCGGTCTTGGCGAATTCATAGCGCGCCTCAAGGTCAAGAATCAGGGGCATCAGCGTCTCGGACACAAAGCGCCCGCCGAACTTGCCAAAGCGGCCCTGTTCATCGGGCCCGGTCATGAATGAATTCGGAGTGTCTTTGGCCATGCTGCGTCCCCAACTTTTCCTGCAAGGGTGTAGCGCCACACACCGGCCAAGGAAAGGGGGGTCGGACCTGCCGCATCGTCGCAGGGGACCGGGGCCAAAAAACCTGATCTCCGTCAGACCTGGGTCAGGAAATGGTCCTAAACTGAGGTTTAGGGGGTCTGAAGGCCGGTTTAGCGCCCCCGTTCTAAACCTGGGGTCAATTTCGGCCGGTCCCGCCACCCGTCATGGCTGTTGTCGCCGCAGCAATGCGCCTTAACCCCGTTGCCCCGAGTACGACCATCAAAGGACCGATCATGACACGCTTAATGCTTTTGACCACCACCTTCGCCTTTTCCGCATCTATGGCGATGGCCGCAGTTTCCTCCCACGATCTGGTAGTCGCCTATCAGGCCCAAGGCTACACGAAGATCGAAGTGACCACCGGCCCGACCCAGATCAAGCTCGAAGCGATCAAGGGCACCTCCAAGGTCGAGGTGGTCTATGACACCGCAACCGGCGCGATCCTCAGCCAAGGAACCAAAAGCGTCCGACTCCGTGACCGTGGCACATCTGTCGAAGTCTCGACCTCTTCGGATGATTTTTCGACGGATGGAACCGAGGATGCGGGATCAGACGATGGCGCTGGCCATGACATGAACGACGACCATGGCGACGATGACGACAGCGCCGAGGATCCCGGTTCAGACGATGATGCCAATGAGAGCAACGCTTATGATCACCGCAGCGCGCACGCCAAATACAGCAATAACGGCAAGCATGGCACCGGCGGCAAGCACGGCCCTGATGATCACGGCAAGGACGGCAATGACGACTGACCGCCTAGCCTGGGTCTGAGTTTCGCCCCCGTTGCGCCGGATGCATAGTCGACGTGGCGGAGGCAAACTCTGCGAAATCCGGGGCTTGTTTCACGCACTTCAATCGCCGATATCACCAATCTGAAAACCAAGAGGTTGCGGGAACTGAAATGAAACGCAGAATCTTTCTGACGGGCATCACGGCGCTAATGACCACTGCTTTTGCCGGGGTTGCCGCTTTTGCTGCGACCTTTGCCGAAGATGTGGTTGGCCAGTTGGCCAAACAGGGGTTTTCCAGCATCAAGGTCGAGTCGACATGGCTTGGACGTTTGCGCATCATCGGTCTGCGCGAAGATGGGCAGCGCGAAATCATTCTGAACCCGCGCACCGGCGAAATCCTGCGCGATACCTGGCTGTCTGCCGGCAAAGGTGCGGCCAAGCCGATCATCGACGACATCATTGACGCATCCTCCGGTCAATCCCGCGGTGGACAGGATGACGGCTCCGGGTCCAATGATGCCGGTTCGGGATCAGGCGGCGGCGATACCAGCAGTGGTGGCGGCCACTCTGGCAGCAGTTCAGGCAGTGGCAATGACTCGAATTCCGGCCACTCGGATGACAAGGACGGTGGTTCGACAGGCTCGAATGACGGCGGCAGCGGCAAGACGGATGACGGGGACCGCAGCGGCAAAGACGACAAGTCTGATGATAAGTCCGACGACAAGGATGATCGCAAGCGAGACGGCAAAGACGACGACAAGAGCAATTGACCCTGTTGCCTCAGCGCCAAAGCCGCGGCAAGGGGTTATTGATCTGACAATCAGGCGGAGGATGTGTGGGACGAACAGCATTTGTGGCGGCGTTGTTTCTCGCGCAAGCGCTTTGTGCGATTGTGTTCGTATCGGACGTGTTTTCATCGATCATCGGTTTTGAATCCTCGGCGCTAAGCTGGGAAATGCGTGAAATCCTTGAAATCTCGGCAGCTCTTGGCCTGATCGCGGGTGCGGTTCTGGGCTGGCTTGCGATGAAACGCATGGTCGATGACCGCAACACCGCCCAAGAGCGGCTTCGCCGCGCCTCGGCCGCGTTTCTGGACCTGCTGGAAGAACGCTTTGCCGAGTGGAACCTGACCCCAGCCGAGCGCGATGTAGCGTTGTTTGCCATCAAGGGCATGTCAACTGCGGAAATCTCGGTCCTGCGCACAACCTCTGAGGGGACGGTCAAGGCCCAGACCAACGCCATCTATCGCAAGGCCGGGGTGTCGGGCCGGTCGCAATTGCTGAGCCTGTTCATCGACGATCTGATGCGCGACGAGGGCGCGGTGCGCCGTGCGGCACAGGGGCAATCCAGGCCCTGAACCGCAATCGATCTGCCCGCCACCAGCCGTGTTGAACTGCGGCACCGTCTTTCGAAAGGTAGGCATGACGCGGCCGTGGCAATGCTTGCACAACCGGATCAGAGCCTTTTTTGATAATCCGCAGGTCTGGCGGCGGCCATGGCAAAGCGAGCTGCCGGGCAGCTCGGGCGGCTAGTCCGCCCCGAAATGGCCGCTAGGCACTGCGTGATCGGGGGCCGAAAAGCGATAACAGCGTCAAGACATTCTCGCAGTCCAGGGGTCAGGCTCCTACGCGTGGAATCTTGATAGTAGATATATAAATCAATATACTAGTCTTTTTTTGACCCTATTTTGACCTTTGTTGCACCGATTAGGGCTGTTGGGTGCTGCGGCGGTCATGGGTGTGACTCTAGGCAACGTTGGACGGTGCGCGGTGGGTCGAGATGCCGGTGTGGGGTCATCGGCGCAGGATTTGTTTGTTGAGGATGTGGGAAAGCAGCTGGCAAGGCGCACAGACATTCAGACCGAACCCACGACCCCGTCAGGACCGCGCACCAGCTTTTTCAGTGGGGCGCATAACATCACTGAGATGCCGAAAAGGCCGGTCGCGGCGCTCAAAGAACAAGCAGGCTCCCATAGAATTGACGCGGGTTTTGGCGCGATTGTGAGCGCGAAAATGTCTGGCTGGTGGCATTGGTGCGAGTATTGTTGACTGACAGATTAAGTGTCATGCTGGCGCAAAACAGTGACAAAACGGGGGGAATCCATGAATGCGATTGATTTGACGGACCGAGTGGTGGTGATTTCGGGTGGAGCGCGCGGGATCGGTCTGGCGATTGCCGAGCGCGTGCACGCCAGCGGCGGGCAGGTCGCGTTGTGGGACATCAATGGCGCAGAGGCAGAGGCATCGGCGGCAGGTCTGGGTGGCCTTGGGCTGGCCGTGGATGTGACCAACGCGGCCTCGGTGCAGGCGGCAGCGGCGGCGACGATTGCGCACTTTGGGCGGTTGGACGGGCTGGTCTGTTCGGCGGGGATTTCGGGGCCGGTGCTGCCGGTCGTGGACTATCCGCTAGAGCAGTGGGACAAGGTACTGGCCGTCTGTCTGACCGGCACCTTTCTGTGCTGTCAGGCGGTCATTCCGCAGATGACGACGCAGAACTACGGGCGGATCGTCAACATCTCGTCGGTGGCCGGCAAGGAGGGCAACCCCAAGCTTGCGCCCTATTCGGCCGCCAAGGCAGGCGTCATTGCACTGACCAAGTCGCTGGGCAAGGAGTTGGCGACCACGGGGATTGCGGTGAATTGCATCACGCCCGGCACGGCGCAGACCCCGATGCTGGACCAGTTGACGCCGGAGTTCATCGAATACATGCGGGTGCGTATCCCGCGCGAGCGGTTTGTGACGATCACTGAGATCGCCGCCATGGTGGTGTGGCTGTTGTCGGCCGAAAACTCGTTCACGACAGCGTCGACCTTTGACCTGAGTGGCGGGCGGACGACGTATTGAAAGGCAGAAAGATGAGTATTTGGACCAGTATGAAGGATCATAGATTTTCGCGGATCAGGATTTCGATGCGGATTTTTTCCTGACTGGCGAGGACTTCGCGGTGGTCGCAGCGGGCGCGCAGGATGCGGACGGCCGAGCGGACCAGATGGCCGGGGTCCTGGGTGATCAGGGCGGCGATCTGGCCGGTTTGCAGGCCGGTTTCGGTAAAAGGTGTGCGTTCGTGGGCGATGATCACGGGATGGGCACCGGCGGGGACATGCAATAGCGGCATTCGCGCCTCGGAGGCGAGGACGTAGAGGCCGCAGATGTCGGGATGGCTGGTGAAGCTGGCGGTCATGATCTGTCGGGTGCGGGTCGGGTCGCTGTGTGTTTCAAGCGCGGGCAGTACGGTCAGGTGCGGGTAATCACGGCCGATCACGGCGTCAAAGCCGCGGCGGCGTTCGAGGCTGTCGCGGGCGAGCAGGGTGTCGGCCAAGACGAGGATCTTGGCGTCTGTGTCTGGGGCAAAGCGACCCATCAGGCGGCCCGCCGTGGCACCCGCGGCGTAATTGTCGATGCCGACAAAGACCTCGGATCCGGCAGTCGGATGGCCCGAACCGATCTGGCCGGACAGGAAGGCCACAGCCTCGATGCCGCGTTCGGACAGGCGGGCCTTGGCATCACGGACCTGAGGTGATTCGGGGGCCATGATCGCCACGCCGTCAACGGTTGCGGGATCGAGCGCGCCGAGAGTGGCGGCGATCTGGTGGGGGTCTTCGTCCTCGATCCGGGCCACAGTGACCTGGGTCGCCTCGGTGGTGAAGGCCTGGCTTGCCTCGTCGATGCGGGCGATCACCCGGTTTAGGAACTGATCCCCCGAGCGGGGCAGCAGGAAAACAAAACGGTAGCTGCGGCTGCGGGCGAGGTTGGCGGCGGACAGGTTGCGGATAAAGCCAATCGCCTCAATGGCTTCGGTAACGCGTTTGACGGTGTCGTCGCGCACGCCGGTTCGGTCGTTCAAAACACGGTCCACGGTGGCCAGGCTGACGCCTGCCGCACGCGCCAGATCTTTGGTCGTCGGTCGCGACATGGTTTGCCCCCCCCTTCCGTTTCGCTTTTTGCCGAAAATGGCTGGGCTGGCAACAGGATTGAGGCCAATGCGTCAAGTTTTGCCTTGCTATGAGGTACGTACCTCAAATAGGGTTGGGTCAGGGAAAGAGTCGCGGCGCGAAGGCCGGGGCCGTCAACTGGGAGAATGTCATGAAGGCAAGACTGTTGGTATCGGCGGCAGCGTTGGCTGTTGTTTCTGGAGTGGGGGCCGCGCAGGCCGAGGACCTGACGCTGTGTTGGGCAGCCTGGGATCCGGCGAACGCGCTGATCGAGTTGAGCAAGGAATATGAGGCGCAGTCGGGCAACAAGATGTCGTTCGAGTTCGTGCCGTGGACGAATTTTGCCGACCGGATGCTGAACGAGTTGAACTCGGGCGGCAAGCTGTGTGATCTGTTGATCGGCGACAGCCAGTGGATCGGTGGTGCCGCGGAAAACGGTCAGTATGTCAAGCTGAACGACTTCTTTGACAAGAACGGCATCAGCATGGATGCCTTCTTGCCGGCCACTGTGGTTGGCTATTCCGAATGGCCCAAGAACACGCCGAACTATTGGTCGCTGCCGGCCTTTGGCGATGTGGTGGGCTGGACCTATCGCAAGGATTGGTTCGCGGACCCGAAGAACCAAGCCGATTTCAAGGCCGCTTATGGGCGCGACCTGGCCGTGCCTGCGACCTATGCCGAGCTGATGGACATCGCCAAATTCTTCCAGGGTCGTGAGATTGATGGCAAGAAGGTCTATGGTGTCTCGATCTATACCGAGCGCGGGTCCGAAGGCATCACCATGGGCGCGATGAACACGCTGTATGGCTTTGGCTTCAAATATGACAACCCCGACAAGCCCTATGACATGGAAGGCTTTGTCAACTCGGACAAGGCGGTTGCCGGTCTGGAGTTCTACAAGGCGCTGTATGATTGCTGCACCCCGCCCGGGTCGTCGAACAGCTATATGGGCGAGGGCGTCGATGCCTATCAGTCCGGCCAAGTCGCGATGCAGATGAACTTTGCCTTTACCTGGCCGGGCATCAACACCAATGCCAATGTGGGCGGCGACAAGACCGGCTATTTCGCCAACCCCGCTGGCCCCGATGGTGATAAGTTCGCGCAATTGGGCGGGCAGGGCATTTCGGTGGTTGCGGCCTCGGACAAGCAGGACGCGGCGCTGACCTATATCAAGTGGTTCGCCCAGCCCGAGGTTCAGGCCAAGTGGTGGAAACTCGGCGGCTACTCGGCACTGCGCGCCGTGGTCGAGGATCCGGGCTTTGCCACCAGCCAGCCCTATGCCCAGACGTTCCTGGACAGCATGGCCATCGTCAAGGACTTCTGGGCCGAGCCCAGCTATGCCACGCTGCTGCAGGCGTCGCAAAAGTGGCTGCATGACTATGTCGTGGCCGGCAACGGTACCGCCAAAGAGGCGCTGGATGGCATGATGAACGACTGGCATGCCACATTTGAAGAAGAAGGCAAGTACTGACAAGACCAACCTGCGAGGCCCCGGAGGGCGTTTGGGGCCTCGCATCTTCATCACGCCCTCTGGACCCCTTTATGCCCGATCCGAGGACCCAACTGGCGGCCGCAACGCCGCCTGCGCTGTCGCAACGCATCCGCGGATTGTCCGACCGGGCGATTGCGTGGCTCTTCGTCGCGCCGACGATCTTTCTGTTGCTGGCTGTCAACATCTTTCCGCTGATCTGGACCATCCGGCTGTCGCTGACCGATTTCCGCACCAACCGGCCGAACAACCCGGTCAAATTCGTGGGGATCGAGAATTACCGCAAGATCCTGACGGATGCCGACACCTGGATGAGCCTGCAGGCCACCGCACATTTCCTGATCTGGACCATCGCGCTGCAGGTTGTGATCGGCTTTGCACTGGCCTATCTGATCAACAAGAAATTCCGCGGCAACGACCTGTGGACCACGCTGATCGTGCTGCCCATGATGCTGTCGCCCGCCGTAGTGGGCAATTTCTGGACCTTTCTTTACCAGCCGCAAATCGGATTGTTCAACTATTTCATCGAGTTTCTGTCGGGCAGGGACCCGTCGAGTTTCTCGATGATCGGGGATCAGGCGCTTGCCCCCTGGGCCATCGTGATCGTCGATACATGGATGTGGACGCCGTTCGTGATGCTGATCTGTCTGGCCGGGCTGCGATCCATCCCGTCGAGCATTTATGAGGCGGCGGAATGTGACCGAGCCAGCAAGTGGCGGCAGTTCTGGACCATCACCATCCCGATGGTTCTGCCGTTCCTGATGCTGGCGGTGCTGTTTCGCGGCATTGAAAACTTCAAGATGTTTGATCTGGTCGTGCAATTGACGGGCGGCGGTCCGGGGGCGACGACGCAACTGGTATCGATCGACCTGAAGCGCGAGGCGTTTGAAAAGTGGCGGACGGGCTATGCCAGCGCTTATGCCGTCATCCTGTTTGTCACGGTGTTTGGTCTGGCCTCGATCTATGTCAAGGCGTTGAACAAGGTGAAAGACAGATGAGCTTTTCCATCACCGAACCATCGCGGCGGCAAAAATGGATCGCGGGCGCGGTGGTCATCCTGTACGCCGTGGTGACGCTGATCCCGCTGGTCTGGATCATTGCCACCGGGTTCAAGACGCCGTCGGATGCCATCGCCTATCCGCCCAAGGTGTTCTTTTCCCCATCGCTGGAGGGCTATGTCAACCTGTTCACCAGCCGCACAAGGCTGGATGCCGAGGGGCTGGCGGCATTGGGGCCGCCCACGACATGGTACGACCGGATCGTGCGGCAATATGACATGGTGATCACAGGGCCGTCGCGCTATGGCGAGCGCTTTGTGAACTCGGTCATCATCGGGTTTGGGTCGACGTTCCTGAGCGTGTTTCTGGGCACGATTGCGGCCTATGCGTTCAGCCGGTTCAAGGTGCCGTTGAAGGATGATCTGCTGTTTTTCATCCTGTCGACGCGGATGATGCCGCCGATTGCCGTCGCGATCCCGATTTTCCTGATGTACCGGCAGTTGGGCCTGTCGGACACCCATCTGGGGATGATTTTTCTGTACACTGCCGTGAACCTGTCGCTGTCGGTCTGGCTGCTGAAAGGGTTCATCGACGAGATTCCGGTGGAATATGAGGAAGCGGCGCTGATCGACGGCTACACGCGGTTTCAGGCGTTTTACAAGGTGGTGCTGCCGCAGGCGGCCACGGGCATTGCCAGCACGGCCATCTTTTGCCTGATCTTTGCGTGGAACGAATACGCCTTTGCGGCGCTGCTGACCAGCGGCACGGCGCAGACCGCGCCGCCGTTCATCCCCAGCATCATCGGCACCGGCGGCAAGGATTGGCCAGCGGTGGCGGCGGGGGCCACGATCTTTCTGGTGCCGATCATGGTGTTCACCATCCTGCTGCGAAAGCATCTGCTGCGCGGCATTACTTTCGGGGCGGTGCGGAAATGAAGTTCTTGTCGGGTTTGATGCGGCTGCGGCGGGGCCCTTGGGAAATGCTGGCGACCATACTGATCGCGGCGGGGGTGGTGATGCTGATGCAGCCCTTTGCGCTGATCCTGTTTACCTGGTCGTTTGTCGTCACTTTGGTGGGCACGGTCATGTTCATCATCGTCAGCCATTTCCCGGAGTAGCCCAAGTGGCGCAAATCATCATCAAGAACCTGCGCAAGGAATTCGGCGCGTTCACTGCGGTGCAGGGCTCCAGCTTTACCATCGAGGATGGCGAGTTCTTCATGCTGCTGGGGCCGTCCGGCTGTGGCAAGACCACGACCCTGCGGATGATCGCCGGGCTGGAACTGCCGACCAGTGGCGAGATTTACATCGACGGGGCAGAGGTGAGCCAAAAGCCGGCCAGCCAACGGGATATCGCCTTTGTGTTCCAGATGTTCGCGCTGTATCCGCATATGAATGTGCGGGGCAACATTTCCTATCCGCTGGTCAGTCAGGGGATGCCACGGGCGCAGGTGGCGGCCAAAGTGGCCGAGGTGGCCGGAATTTTGGGGATTACGGCGCTGCTGGATCGCCCGGTGGGCGGGCTGTCGGGGGGGGATCGGCAGCGGGTGGCCTTGGGGCGGGCG
>JBAXXO010000034.1:0-16971 GCA_037127855.1 Alphaproteobacteria bacterium | reverse complement strand
GGCTGACAGACGGCGATGACATGAATGTCGGGGCCCAGCGACTGGATGAATTCGGCCAGGTAAAGGGTGTAATCCTCGATGTCGAACTTGCCGGCGGAAACCGGGATGTCGCGGGCATTGTGCCAGTCGGTGATGTAGACATCGGCATCGGGCAGCAGCGAGGCCACGGTAGAGCGCAGCAGGGTGGCGTAATGGCCAGACATCGGCGCCACCAGCAGGATGCGGCGGGCCATCGGCGCGCGGCGGTTGACAAAGAAATGGATCAGGTTGCCGAAGGGCTTTTCGATCAGGGTCTGAACCTCTACCAGGTGATCCTGGCCGGTGGGGCCTGCAATCGAGCGGATGCCCCAGTCGGGTTTGACGACCATGCGCGAAAAGCTGCGTTCGGCCACTTCGCCCCAGGCGGCGGTGAATTGCAGCGCCGGGTTCAGCGACAGGGCGAAGGCGGGGTAGTTGGCCATGGCACGCGCGGTGGCGCCCATCCACTCATGGGTGTTGCGGATGCTTTCCATAAGGTCGTATGTGGCCATATACTTCATTCAAGTTCCTAGCGGATCAGACCGACCGACGAGGCCGACCATGGGGGTCTTGGCTATGCTGCACAGCAGCAAGAATAGAAGTGAAAGAACAAGATGACAACCGATGATGATGAGGCCGAGGCAAAACTGGTGCGGCTGACGGCGAATCTGTCGCGCGTCGAGGCCTTGTCGGCGCGGCTGGTCAAGGCGATGGTCGAGAAGAAGGCGCATGACCGGGCGCTGGATGGGCCGGGGCAGGATATCTATGTCAAGGCGGCCGCAGCCTATTTGGCCGAGATGATGCAGAATCCGGCCCGCGTGATGGCGCATCAGATCGGCTATTGGGGCAAGACGCTGACGCATTATGTGGCGGCGCAGAGGGCGCTGGCCGAGGGAATGTCGGGGGTGCCTGCCGACGAGGGGCCTGCCGACAAGCGATTCGCCAACCCGGTTTGGGATACGAACCCGGCCTTTAACTTCATCAAGCAGCAGTATCTGCTGAATGCCGAGGCGGTCACGGCGGCGGTGAGTGACATGGAAAGCCTGGAGGAGGCGGATCGCAGGCGGGTGGCATTCTTCGCCCGGCAGATCGTGGACATGTTTGCGCCGACCAATTTTCTGGGCACCAATCCGGATGCGTTGGAGCGGGCCGTGGCGACGGATGGGATGAGTCTGGTGCAGGGGTTGGAAAACCTGGTGCGTGACATCGAGGCGCATCAAGGCGAGGTGCAGGTCACGCTGGCGGACCCGCAGGCGTTTGCGGTGGGGGTGAACCTTGCAACCACGCCGGGATCGGTGGTGTTTCGCAACCGGCTGTTCGAGTTGATCCAGTACAAGGCCACGACCCCGACCGTGCATCAGGTGCCGCTGCTGATCTTTCCGCCATGGATCAACAAGTTCTATGTGCTGGACATGAAGCCCGCCAACAGCCTGATCAAATGGATGGTGGATCAGGGGTTTACGGTGTTTGTAGTGTCTTGGGTCAACCCGGATGCAACCTATGCCGAGGTCGGCATGGACGATTATGTCCGCGACGGATTTCTGACCGCCATGGCCGAAGTGCGCCGTCAGACGGGCCAAGCGCAGATCAACGCCGTGGGGTATTGCATCGCGGGCACCACGCTGGGCCTGACGCTGGCGCATCTGCACAAGGCGGGCGACCGGTCGGTCAAGTCGGCCACCTTTCTGACCGCTCTGACCGACTTTTCCGACCCGGGTGAGGTCGGCGTGTTTCTGAGCAATGACTTTGTCGATGGGATCGCGCGACAGGCAAAGGCGGATGGCATCTTGTCCAAGGCGTTCATGGCGCGGACCTTCAGCTTTCTGCGGTCCAATGACCTGATTTATCTGCCGGCCATCAAGAGTTACATGTTGGGCGAGGCGCCGCCGGCCTTTGATCTTTTGTATTGGAATGGCGATGGCACCAACCTGCCTGCGGCCATGGCGCTGGAATACCTGCGCGGGCTTTGCCAGATGGACGGCTTTGCCAAGGGCGAGTTCGAGGTGTTTGGCCGCAAGGTCAGGCTGGCTGATGTCACGGTGCCGCTGTGCGCCGTCGCCTGTCAGACGGATCATATCGCGCCGTGGAAGGCCAGTTTCAACGGTATCCGGCAGATGGGTGCAGCGGACAAGACCTTTATCCTGTCGCAGTCTGGCCATGTCGCCGGCATTGTGAACCCGCCCGCCAAGGACAGATACGGCCACTACACCCATCAAGGCCCGATGACCGACCCCGACACTTGGTTGCAGGGTGCCAGCTTTACCGCCGCCAGTTGGTGGCCCAGATGGCGCGACTGGCTGGCCGAGCGTTCGGGGTCGCAGATTGCGGCACCGCAGATCGCGGCAGAGGAATTGTGCCCGGCCCCCGGCACCTATGTTGGTGCCGCGGCGTGACAGCTACGGCGTTTTCAGACGACATCATGCAGAAATATCAATTCTGCGGTGCAGAAGTTTGGCTTGTAATGCTGCATCGCAGCATGTACATATAATTGACCGAACATGGGCATATGTCCGATATCAGGAGAGACACATTATGGCAAACGCGATCCCGACCGATTTCACAAAAGTCATGCAAGACATGATGGCCAACTTCCCGGTCGATGCCTCGGCGTTCCAGAACGCCTTTAGAACTCAGGCCGCTTTTGGCGAAAAGCTGACCAAGGTTGCCTTGGAAGCCGCTGAAAAATCGACCGAAATCACCGCAAAATGGGCACGGGATTCGATTGCCAGGATGTCGGTCGTGACCGCTGCCAAGGCGGAACCGGCAGATTACAGCAAATCGGCCGCCGACTTTGCCTCGGCCGCAGCCGAAATGGCGACCGAAAACATGGCAGCCTTTGCGGAAATTGCCAAGAAGGTCCAGATGGACACCGTGGAACTGATGCTGGCGGCTGGCAAGGACGCCACGACCGAGACCACGGCTGCCGTGAAGAAAGCCACCGACACCGCGACCGCCACCGTGAAGAATGCGGCTGCTGCTGTGCAGTGATCCTACGGATTGAAGTTGAGGCAGGGCGGGATCAACCCCGCCCTTTCTTTTTGTGGGACCCTCGCCTAAGGTTGCTACACTGCAACAGGAGAGAGTTCGATGGCCGACACCGCCAAGCCGCTGCTGATCAAGCGCTATGCGAGTCGTCGACTGTACAACACCGAAACCTCGGACTATGTGACGCTGGAGGATGTCGGCGGCTTTATCCGGGCCGGGCGTGAGGTGCAGATCATCGACCTAAAATCGGGCGACGATCTGACGCGGCAATATCTGTTGCAGATTGTGGCCGAGCATGAATCCAAGGGTGACACCGTGTTGCCGACCAATGTGTTGACCGATCTGGTGCGGTCTTACACGACCAATATGCAGTCGGTGGTACCGCAGTTTCTGGCCGCCAGTTTCGAGATGTTGCGCGACGGGCAATCCAAGGTGATCGAGAATATGGGGGCAATCCCCAATCCGCTGACGGCGATGCCCGGTTTTGAGGTGATGCGCAAGCAGCAGGAAGCCTTTATGAAGACCATGCTGGGCAGCATTCCGGGCTGGTCTTCCCCAAAACCTGAGGCCAAGCCCGAGCCTGCGCCTGAAGCGTCCGAGGAACTGGCCGAAATCAAGCGCCAGTTCGCCGAATTGCAACAGAAATTGTCCAAGCTGTGAGCTGGTCTTCTATCACGGGGCTGCTGTGGTGAAGGACCGGCTGCCGCTCGGGCCGGATGCGCAGGGGCGCGTGACGCTGTGGGGGATCGAGATCTTTCTGGCGGTTGCCGAAGAGGGCGCGCTGTCGGCGGCGGCGCGGCGTTTGGGGGTCAGCCCATCGGCCATATCGCAGCAATTGACGGGGTTGGAGGCGGCTTTGGGGGCCGTCTTGCTGGACCGGTCGGTGCGGCCGATGGAGTTGACGCCGGCCGGTGTGATGTTTCGCCGGCATGGCCAGACTATCCTGAATGCCGAGGCCGAGGCGCGGGCCGATCTGGGCATGGCCGATCTGTCGGGGCTGACGACGCTGCGACTGGGCATGATCGAGGATTTTGATGCCAAGGTGACACCGCGCTTGTTGTCGGGTCTGGCGGCGGAATTGAAGGGGTGCCGGTTCTTGCTGGAGACCGGGGCCAGCCACCGCCTGTTGGATCAGTTGGAGGCGCGGGCGCTGGATGTTGTGGTGGCGGCGGATCTGGGCACCGAAGTGGCGGACGACGGCTGGCGCGAGGTGCATCCGGTGCTGGCCGAGCCGTTTGTGGCGGTGACGCCGCCGGGACGCGGGCATGATGGGTTGCCGCTGATCCAATACACGGCGCGGCATCTGATGGGGCGCCAGATTGCCAGCCATCTGGCGCGGCTGAACCTGCGGTTGGCGCATCGGTTCGAGTTGGATTCGTACCGTGCGATTCTGGCGATGGTGGCGGCGGGCGAGGGCTGGACTATCTTGACGCCGCTGGCGCTGCATCATGCCGCCGGTCTGAAGGCGGCGGTGCAGGTGCAGCCCCTGCCCTTTGCGCCCCTGGAGCGGACGCTGTCGCTGAGCGCGCGGGCCGGGGTGTTGCGCGACATGCCCGGACAGATTGCCTTGCGGTTGCGCGGGTTACTGCAGGGGCATGTGGTGGCGCCAGCCTTGGCCGAATGGCCGTGGCTGGCGGGGTCGTTGCGTGTGCTTTGACGGCGGCGCTGTCAGGCCCTGACGTCTTCGGCGGCGCTGACGATGGCGTCGGCGATAAAATCAAGCTCGTCAAGGGTTAGGCGGGTTGGCAGACGAACATCACAGGCGCGCATCAGCATGGCGCGGGTCTGCGGCAGGTCATCTTGGGGTGCCAGAAACTGCCAGTTCCAAAAGGCGCGGGCGTTGCCTTCGGACAGGCCAAAGACTTGAACCGTAACGCCGCGCAATTTGGCCCGCGACTGGAATTTCAGTGCCTGCGCGTCTGTCCAGTCGGCGGTCAGGTTGAACTGGATCGAGTCGGGCGCGCGCTGTTCGGGCGGCAGGGCGGCGGGAACGGTAAGCCACGGGCATTCGTTCAGGCGGTCCGCGACCCGGTCATGACCGGCGCGGCCTTTGGCGACGCGGTCGGCGACCATGGGCAGCTGCGGGCGGATCACGGCGGCGGACAGGTTCTGCATCCGCATGTTGTAGAGGGGCAGCTTGTTTTGCCACAGCATGTAGCTGTTTTGCATGCCGGGATGTTTCTTCCAGTTGGATTCGTAGGCCCCTGACATGATGACACAGCGGGCGGCAACCTCGGGGTCGTCGGTGATCAGGATGCCACCCTCGCCGGCATTGACCAGCTTGTAGGATTGAAAGCTGAAACAGCCTACCCGGCCAATGGTGCCGATCTTGCGGCCATGCCACTGGGTGCCCAGCGAATGGGCGGCATCCTCGACCACGGGGATGCCGCGGGCGTCGCACAGCGCCATGATGGCATCCATGTCCGAGGTATGGCCGCGCATGTGGCTGATCAACACGCAGTCGGCGCTGTCGATCTTGGCGGCGAAATCGGCCAAGTCGACGCGGTAATTGTCACCAACCTCGACCAAGACCGGCACCATGTCGGCATGGACCACGGCAGAGGGGACGGCGGCGAAAGTGAAGGCGGGGATCAGCACGCGGGCGCCGCGTGGCAAGTCCAACGCTTTCAGCGACAGGAACAATGCCGCCGAACACGAGGCGACGGCGAGGGCATACCGGCTGCCCATCAGGTCGGCGAATTCCTGTTCCAACAGCGCGACGGGGCTGGTTTCGGCGGTGTAGCGGAAAAGGTCGCCCGAGGTCAGCAGACGCTCGATCTCGCTGCGGGCCGCGTCGGGGATCGGTTCGCTGTCATAGGTGTTGGGCGCGAGGAGTTGTCCGTCTGGAGCCATGATCGCAGCTTTCCTGAAACTCTTATTCAGAAATGCTTTAAGCGCCGGGATGGTAACACGCCAGTGACATTTGTGACGCCCGGACAAATTCCGCCGACAGCGTGGCCAAGATGCGCCGTTCAGATGCCCAATCTGTCGCGAAAGGAATACCATGTCATCGCAAGGACCAGCAGGGGTGCGCGCAGGGCCGCACCGCCCGGAAAGGCCATTTGCGGAACCGATGCCATCAGGTCGAAGCTTTCGCTTTGGGTTGCGGCGGCCTCGGCGAGGATCTTTCCGGCCAGCGTCGCCATCGCGACCCCGTGGCCGGAATAGCCCGAGGCCGACAGGGTGTTGGCTTGGGGCCGGGTAAAGCAGGGCATCCGGTTGCTGGTGATCGCCAGCGTGCCGCCCCAAGCATAGTCGATCGCGGTATCTTTGAGTTGGGGATAGATCGCCAGCATCGGCTTGCGGACGGTCGCGGCGATGTCGGTTGGAAAGCGATAACCATAGGTTTCGCCGCCGCCGAACAGCAGGCGATTGTCGTCAGACAGGCGCCAATAGTTGACCACGAATTTGCTGTCGGCCACCGCGACGTTTTGCGACAGGATCTGCTGCGCCATCTCGCCCAGCGGTTCGGTTGCGACGATGAAATTGTTGATCGGCATCACGCGCGCGGCGACCTTTGGCTCCAGCGCGCCCAGATAGCCGTTGGCGGCCAGAATCAGTTGGTTGCAGGTGATCGCGCCCTGTTCGGTGTGCACGACCGGTTTTGGCCCATGGTCGATGCGCAAGACCTCAGAGTGTTCGTGCAGCCGGGCGCCGGCACCGTCGGCTGCGGCGGCAAGGCCGATGGCAAAGTTCAGCGGGTGAATATGGCCCGCCCCCGTGTCGAGGGCACCGCCCGCATAGCTGGTCGATCCGATCAGGCGGCGGATGCCGGCTTGGTCAAGGGTTTCGATGTCGGTGTAGTCATAGTTGCGGCGCAGGTGGTCGGCATAGGCATGGGCGTGGCGGGTTTCGGCGGCGGAATAGCAGGCATGGGCCACGCCGGGCTGATAGGTGACCGGCATGCCATGGTCGCGGATCAGGGATTTGACCAGCGCCTTGGCCTCTTGCGACAGGTCCCACAGGCGGTGGGCGTGGTCGTGGCCAAGGGTGGCCTCGAGCCAGTCTTGATCCTGACGTTGCCCGGTCCCGACCTGACCGCCATTGCGGCCAGAGGCACCAAAGCCTATCCGGTGCGCCTCAAGCAGCACCACATCATGGCCGCGCTCGGCCAGATGCAATGCCGCCGACAGGCCGGTATAGCCGCCGCCCACCACACAAACCTCCGCCGTTGCGGCCCCTCGCAGTGCCGCAAATTCCGCCGCAGGCGTGGCGGTGGCCGCATAATAGGACGCGGGATAGCGGCCCTGACGGTCATTGGCGTGCAAAAGGTTCATACGTTCAGCAGCAGATGCTCGCGTTCCCATGGGCTGATCACTTGAAGGAACTCTTTGTATTCATTGCGCTTGACGGAATCGTAGACCTTGACGAATTCGGCGCCCAGAACCTCGGTCAGGGCGGTGTCACCTTCGAGCAGATCGAGTGCGTCGCCAAGGTTGGTCGGGATGTCGTCGCCGTCAGCATAGGCGTTGGTCTTGAATTCGGGGCGGGGTTCGCGCTTTTCCATCAGGCCCAGATAGCCGCAGGCCAGCGTGGCGGCGATGCCGAGATAGGGGTTGCAATCCATGCCCGGCAGGCGGTTTTCGACCCGGCGGGCCGAAGGGCTGCTGATCGGGATGCGAAGGCCCGTGGTGCGGTTGTCGCGGCCCCATTCAAGATTGATCGGTGCGGCAAAGTCCGGCACGTAACGGCGATAGCTGTTGACATAGGGCGCCATGACGGCGATCGCGCCGGTCATATGGTTTTGCATCCCCGCGATGAAGTGGTAGAAGGCCGCGGTTTCCTCGCCCTTCTTTTCGGCAAAGATGTTCTTGCCGGATTTGCTGTCAACCACCGAGGTGTGGATGTGCATGGCGGACCCTGGTTCACCGGCGATGGGTTTGGCCATGAAGGTGGCAAAACAGTCATGCCGCAATGCGGCCTCGCGAATCAGACGTTTGAAAAAGAACACGTCGTCGGCCAGACGGACCGGATCGCCATGTGCAAGGTTCAACTCGATCTGGCCGGCACCGCCCTCTTGCAAGATGCCGTCGATTTCAAGGCCCTGCGCCTCGGCATAGTCGTAGATGTCGTCGATGACTTTGCCGTATTCGTCGATGGCGGACAGGGAATAGGCCTGTTTGCCGGCGGCTTTGCGCCCGGAACGGCCCATGGGCGGCTCGACCGGCATGTTGGGGTCGATGTTGCGGGCAGTCAGGAAAAACTCCATCTCGGGGGCGACAACGGGGGTCCAGCCTTGGGTGGCATAAAGGGCCACGACGCGTCTGAGCACGTTGCGCGGCGAAAAGGGGACGGGATTGCCGTGCTGGTCCATGGCGTCATGGATGACCTGCAAGGTCACATCGGCGGTCCAAGGGGCAGCGGTCGCGGTGGAGAAGTCGGGGACCATGAACATGTCGGGTTCGGTAAAGGCGTCGAAAGGGTTGTCGGCCCATTCACCGGTGATGGTTTGCAAGAAAATCGAGTTGGGCAGGAAGTAGTTGGTCTGCTTGGCGAATTTTGGCGCCGGCATGGCTTTGCCCCGCGCCACGCCGGCGATGTCGCCGATGACGCATTCCACCTCGTCCACACGGCGGTCGCCGATATATTCGCGGGCGGCTTCGGGCAGTTGGTCAGTCCATTTGGCCATTGTTGTCACCGGTCTGGGGCGGCTGGCGCCCGGTTGTCGTGAAAGAAATGGGCGATCTGGGTCGCAATCGTGTCGTCCTGAATCGGGTCGGTCAGGCGCAGGCTGGCGGCGCGCAGGCGGTCTTCGGGGACGACACCCTTGCCACGGGTTTTCATCAGACCGTCGATGAAGTCGGACTGAAACTCGGGATGGGCCTGAATGGTCAAGGCATGGTCATAAAGCAGGGCCGCATTGGTGCAGAAATCACTGGTGGCGACGCGTTTTGCGCCCTTGGGGGCGATGGTGACCTGATCTTGATGCCAAGCGTTCAGCGTCAGCCTTTGACCGTCGAAATCGTAATCCTGTGGGCCGACCGCCCAGCCACCGCTGAATTTTTCGACCTTGCCACCCATGGCCTGCGCGATGATCTGATGGCCAAAACAGATGCCGACCATGGGGATATGCGCGGCAAGGCAGTCGCGGATGAACTGTTCCAGCACCGAGATCCAAGGGTGATCTTCATAGACACCGTGGCGCGAGCCGGTGATCAGCCAGCCGTCGCAATCAGTGACATGGGTGGGAAAAAGGCCATCAACCACGCGCCAGGTGCGGAAGGTGAAGCCGCGGCCCTGAAGCAGGCGGGCGAACATGTCGGGATAGTCGCCAAGGCCTGAAAGGCTGTCAGGTGCGAGTCCGGTTTGCAGGATGCCGATGCGCATGGGGGTCCGGGGGTTGTTTGGGCTAGGGTCTGGCGAAGGGTATCGTAGCCCCCTGATCCGTCAAGGGGCCATGATTTTCAGCATGAAATCAAACGGTGTCGAGATAGAGCTCGATCTTCTCGGCGTCAGACAGGTCATTGAGGTAGTGCAGTTCCTGACGCTTGGTGGAGATCAGGTTCTTGATCAGTTCGGGGTGCAAGAAGCGGGGGACGATGGTGCTTTGTTCCAGCGCGTCGATGGCGGCCTGCCAGCCGGTGGCGATCTGGGGCAGGCTCTCGACCGCGTAGGCATTGCCAACGACGGGCGAGGCGGGCTCCAACTCGCGTTCGATGCCGTCTAGGGCGGCACCCAGGATGGCGGCCAGCATCAAATAGGGGTTCACGTCGCCTCCGGCCACGCGGTGTTCAATGCGCCGGGCGGCAGGGGAGCCTGCGGGGATGCGGATGGCGGAGGTGCGGTTTTCATAGCCCCAGGACACGGCGGTGGGGGCGTGTTTGCCAGGGACCAGGCGTTCAAAGCTGTTTTGATGCGGGGCGAACAGCAAGGTGCTGTCATGCATGGCGTTCAGGCAGCCCGCGACGGCCTGTTTCAGGGTGCCGCTGCCTTTGGGGCCGCCGCTGTCGAACACGTTGCGGCCATCGCTGTCGATCAGGCTGAAATGGGTGTGCAGGCCCGAGCCGGAATATTCTGGGTAGGGTTTGGCCATGAAGCTGGCGGCAAAGCCATGCCGGCGGGCCAGACCCTTGACCAGCATCTTGAACAGCCAAGCATCGTCGGCGGCGCGCAAGGCATCGTCGCAATGCATCAGATTGACCTCAAACTGACCAAGACCGGTCTCACTGGTCGAGGTGTCAGCGGGAATGTCCATCGCCTCGCAGGCGTCGTACAGGTCCGTAAAGAAGGTGTCAAAGGCATCAAGCGCCCGGATGGACAGAGTTTCGGCAGCCTTGCGGCGCTTGCCCGAGCGGGGCGAGGGTGGGACTTGCAGGGTCTTGCCAGAGTCGTCGATCAAGAAGAACTCAAGCTCGATCGCACAGACCGGCGTCAGGCCGCGCTGGTGGAAGCGTTGCACGACATGGGCAAGTGCATGGCGCGGATCGCCCTCATAGGGCATGCCGTTTTCGCGAAACATCCAGATCGGCAGCAAGGCGGTCGGGGCCTCGAGCCAAGGCATGGGCATGAAGCCGCGCTCTGTGGGCCGCAGCAGACCGTCCTGATCACCTTGTTCAAACACCAGCGGGCTGTCATCAATGTCCTCGCCCCAGATGTCGAGGTTCAAGACCGAAAAGGGGAAGCGTGTCCCATCTTTGACGATCTTGTCGGCAAAGCGCGCAGGCACCCGCTTGCCACGCGCCTGCCCGTTCAGATCGGCCGCAGCCACGCGAATGGTCCGGACGTCCGGGTGTTTTCTGAGCCAGTCTTTCATCATGTCACATCGGCAAGGCGTTCCCCAACCGGTTCAGACCGCGTCACGGTCCATCAAGGCCGGTGGGATCATGCCCTTGATCCATCCCTTTTTGTCGATCCCGGCAAGGCCCGAACGGCGCTGCGCAATTTGATCAAAAGCGACGATAGAGGAGGACAGGGGGGTGAGGCAAGGCTTTTCTGTGCCGCAGCCTGTCGAGAGTGGCGCGTTTGCCGTGGGCGCTGTCGCTGCTTGCCCTTTCATTTTGGCTTAAATATTCCCCGCGGAGCGTCCTGGGTCGGGTGTCGGAGCCTCCGGCGGGAATACTTAAGCCAAAATGAAAGGGCAAGCCGGGAGAAGGCGGGTTGCAGCCTTCGCGATGCATCAGTTGGCTAGGCCGAGTTCGGTGGGGGTAGGGGGCGTAGGAATGGCAAGATAGGCTTGTGGAGGGAGGGCGATCAGGCCCTTGAGGCGCAGGATGTCGCGGTCATGGGCTGGAAGTGCTGCGATGGCTGCGGCGATGACGCGGAACAGTCTGGGGGCGTCGGCACCCTTGGCCGCGATATAGGGCAGGCCGGGAGTGGGAGCCGTGGCGGCGATGGGTTTGAGGTTGGCGGCGAAGGGTTCCCAGGTGCGGATCATCGACCACGTCACGGCATCAATGGCGGCAATGTCGGCGCGGTTTTCGGTGACGGCGCGGGCTGACAGCAGGTGGCCGCCCGTGCGCAAGGCGGGGCGCAGGGTCAGGCCTAGCTCGCGGGCGTGGTTTTGCGGCGCGGCCCAGCCGGATTGCGACAGATCTTCGTTGAAGGCAAGGGTGGCATTGTCAAAATCAGTCAGGTCCTGGCGGGGGTCGTTCAGGCGCGCGATAAAGACCGAGTTGTAATGGCCGGGCGGGCAGCCATCGACCTCGTAATCTGGCGTGCCGATCAGGGTGACATGACCATGCAGGCGGGCGCGGTAGGGCAGGCCGCAGGTCTGCGACAGGAGGAGGTCGGGGGAAGCCCATGCCGGCCAATAGGCCGCGGTGCCGCGCGTCAGGGTTGCGGGGGCTTGCAGGCCCTCGGCCAGCATTCCGTCACGGATCAGCGCCCAGAGCCGGTCGTTGGAGGCTTGCGCCTTGGGGTGGTCATACATGCCGAGCGAGGCGATCACGGTCGTTGCACCCTTTGCCGGGCTTGCGCCGATTCCACATCGGTCAGGCCGAGAAGGTTGGAGACGAGGCGCAACAGGCGGTCTTCATCCGCGTTGCGCGCACCATCGGCGAGGGCTACGGACCACAGAGCCTCGACCAGAGCTGTGCGGTCCTCAAGCGGGATGGCGGATTTCAGCGCGCGGGTGAAGCGGACCGTGTCGGGTGCCTCGGCCTCGATCTGTTCGGCTTGTTGGCGCAGGTCGGCGGCCCCCGAGTTTGTCAAGCCATGGCGCTGCATCAGGATGCGGTCGATCCGGTCAATTTCGCTGCTGGCATAGTGACCATCGCTGCGGGCCACGCGGACCAGAAGGGCGGCGAGTGCCAAATGGGCGTCGTGGTCCGCAAGGCGGGGCGGGTTCGGGGCGAGCAGGGTGCGCAGGAGGGTCAGCATGGCGCCAGACTAGGCGTGGGGGGCGAAATTGCCAAGGGGGGCGGGGATCACGATCTGGCCATGGCTGATCGGTACAGCGCCGCCGCGGATGCGGATGGCGGTGATCGTGTCAGCAAGGTCCACAGTCAGGTGGATGGTGCTGGGGCGCCCCATCTCGACCCCTTGATGCAGGGTGAAGTGGATGGTGCCGCATTTCAAGGCACCGTTGGCCAGCAGTTGTGCGGCAAGGATGGCGCTGGCCGAGCCGGTGGCGGGGTCTTCGGGGATGCCGGCGGTGGGCGAGAACATCCGGGCGCGGTAGTCGCAGGCCTGTCCGGTTGTGTAAAGGTAGGCGCTGTCCACTCCGGCCTTGGTCATCAGTTGCGACCAGGCAGGTTCATGTGGTTTGGCGCAAGCGAGGTCGGACAGGCTGGAGACAGGGACATAAAGGAAGCGCGGACCGCCTTGAAACACCCCAGGGCGGTGGGTGCCAAAGCCGATATCCGTTAGGCCCAAGGCTGCAGCGATCAGGTCATCGGGGGCTGTGTAGGGCGTTGCTTGGGGCAGGACGGGGGCGGTGAACTCGGCCTCGACCTGTGGGCCCCTGCGTGTGACGGTGACGGGAACGAGGCCGGCCTGTTCCTCGAGCACCAGATGGGCGGTGAAGTCGCCCTTGAGACGCGAGGTTGCAAGGTGGATGGCGCAGCCGATCGTGGGATGGCCGGCAAAGGGAATCTCGGCGCTGGGAAAGAAGATACGGACGCAAGCGGTATGCGCGGGGTTGTGGGGGGCTTGGACGAAGATCGTCTCGGACAGGTTGAACTCGCCGGCGATGGTTTGCATCTGGACGGTCGTCAGATCATCGGCATTCAGGACAACGGCGAGCGGGTTGCCGTGAAACGGGCGGTCGGTAAAGACGTCGAGGGTGTAAAAGGGCAGTGTTGGCAGCATCATGGGCCCATGATCAAGGTGGCGATACGGGTGGCCTCGTCGGCCATGCCGTAGGGCGCATTGAGGGTGAACAGGCCGGATCCTGTCATGCGGTGGCCGATGCGGGCGGGGGGAAAGGTGACCTCGCTGCGCAAGCCGTTGGGGAAGGCGGCTTGCAGGGCTGCCAGCATCGGGCCATGGGGGGCATCGGTCAGGACCGGGTACCACAGGGCGATGATGCCGACATTCCATTTGCGGTTCAGTTGGGTGATCAGTTTGGCGATGCGGTCGTAATCGGATTTGACCTCGTAAGACGGGTCGATCAGCATCAATCCGCGGCGCGGGGTCGGGGGGCAGATGGCGAGGGCCATGTCAAAACCGTCGCGCTGCTGGATATGGGCACCCCATTGGGTGAGATTGCGGGTCAGGGCATGATGCTCGGTTGGGTGCAATTCGGCCAGATGCATCGTATCGGTGTCGCGCAGTGCCAAAGCGGCGATCAGCGGCGAGCCGGGATAGGCTGTGGCACCATGGCGGGCACGGATTTCGGCGAGGCGGTGACGGTAGGGGTGGTCGGCGGGCAGGCGGTCTGACAGGCGGGCGATGCCAGAGGCGGCCTCGCCAGTTTTCAGTGCCTCGGGGGCAGTCAGGTCATACAGACCCCGCCCGGCATGGGTTTCGATATAGCTGATCGGTTTGTCCTTTTGCATCAGATAGTCGAGCATCCAGGCCAGCAGCGCATGCTTTTGGACGTCGGCCAGGTTTCCGGCATGGTAGGAATGTTGGTAAGACAGCATGGGCTTGCCTAGCGCGGCGCGGGCCTGCGGGCAAGGCAGCAAAGAGCTGCGGTTGAAAAGCGCGACCAGACAGCCTAGTTACGATCCGGACACTCTAGGAGGGCGCATGTACGAGATTCTTACCCCCGAAGGGTTCACCGCGCTTTTGGCCGTCATCGGCATTGATCTGGTTCTGGCGGGCGACAATGCCATTGTGATCGGGCTGGCGGCGGCGGGTTTGCCGAAAGAACAGCGCACCAAGGCGATCTTGGTGGGCATTCTGGCCGCCACGGTGTTGCGGATAATTTTTGCCGGATTGACCACGCAGTTGCTGCAGATTGTCGGGCTGTTGTTCGCCGGGGGTATTTTGCTGCTGTGGGTGTGCTGGAAAATGTGGCGCGAGCTGCGCAACGGCCATGCCGAGGAAAACCGCGGCGAAGAGGCGCTGACGGGTCAGGATCTGAACGCGGATGGCATCGTGGCGGGGGGCGGGCCGGTCAAGACCTTTCGGCAGGCCGCCACCCAGATCGTGGTGGCGGATGTGTCGATGAGCCTCGACAATGTTCTTGCCGTGGCGGGGGCGGCGAAGGATCATCCGACGGTGATGGTGATCGGCCTGATCCTGTCGGTGGCGCTGATGGGCTTGGCGGCCAGCTTTGTTGCACGGCTGTTGAACCGGTATCGCTGGATTGCCTATATCGGGCTGGCGATCATTCTGTATGTCGCGCTGCACATGATCTGGGAGGGCTGGTACGAGGTGAAGCCCGTGGTCATGGGGATGATGTAGGCTTAGCATCTCATGGCCAAAGGATCACGATAGCGGCAAGGGCGCAGGCGGGCAGAAACATCTCGGCGCGTCGGTCAAAGCGCATGGCGATCATGCGCCCGTCTTTCCTTAGCCCAAACATGTTTTCGACCTTGTGGCGTTTCTTGTACAGGACAGCATCGTGCGCGATGTGCACTTTGCGGTTTTTCCGTAACGGAATGCATCGGGTTATCCCCATGTCAATCAATGTGTTACGCAACCAGTCGGCATCATGGCCCCGATCCGCCAGCAAAACCTTGACCGCCGGCAGCCCTGCAGCACCCGCAAGATCTCGGGTCTGACCGGCGCCCGGATGTACCTGGTTCCGGCGGACCTTGCTGTCACAAACCGCATGCGGCCTGGTATTTCGGCGACCCTTGGTGCGCCCGATCAACCGACTGCGCCCCGCTTTTTTCCGCAGGCGGGCGGTGCGCCTTGAGATCAGTCGCATCCATCATGATCCATTCCGTTTCGACCTGCTGTCTGTCCAATTCCAGCAGGATGCGCGCGAAACTCCCCACTTTGCTTCCGCCAAACCAACGGTCGCAAAACGTCTTGTGCGGGCCATGGTCTGCAGGGGAATTCTGCCAGTGCAACCCATTGTGATTCATCAATGTGATTCCACCAAGAACCCGGCGATCGTCAACCCTTGACACCCCGTGCGCCAAAGGCAAAGAACGGCCTTATACGCTCTCTCTGATCCTCAGTCAGCCCGAAGAGATCACTCATTTGACACCCCCCGTTCCAGAAAGACTGAATCCGTGGAAATCGACCGTAGCAAGTGGATCAATGGGTTCTGAGCCTAGATCAACACGCTCTAATCGCAAACCGCCCATACCTTCTGATCAAAATCCCAGCACTGGCCGACCCGCTGCTTTGCGTCATACAAGGCGTCAATCCAGGGCGGATCGGGTGGCCCCGAACAGGTAAGGTCGGCCAAAGGGTCATCGCCCCGCGTCACATTGACCCCGCCTTGCCATTGCCGCTCGGGGTCATCTTCACTGATCTGCTTGTCGATCGAGGCCCAGACCGCATAGGTGACACCGTCCTTGTAAAAGCGAACCTGGTTCAGCATGGTGCGGCCCCAGCCATTCCACGGGATAAAGTCGACTTGCAAGACGTAGGCGCTGAGGATCAGGTCTGGGTCGCCGGCTCTGCCAAAGCTGTAGCGCACCTCAGCCGAGGTCAGACAAAGCTCCAAAGTTTTCGCCCTGATCTTGCAAGAGAATATCTGCTCTCCGGGGCAGTCGGCGATGACGGGTGTTGCGGCAAGGGCGGCAAGCAGGGCAATGTGGCGCATGGGGCCTCCGGGTCTGGATCCGAACAGGCAGGGGTTTGGCGGGTCAGTGAAAGATGGCATCGCCCAATTGGTCAATGGCCTGCTTGGCCTTGTCGGTGCTGGCATCCACCGCCTCGTCCAGCGAGGTACGGGTGTCAGCGCGGATCAGGTTATGGGTCTTGGTCTCGGCCCCGAAGTCCTTTTCGATCCGGGCGGCAATCCGGAACACCCCGCCATCCTTGATCGGCTGCGGGAAGATGCGAAAGTCCTTGTGCAGGATCGGTTCGGGCCCTTGGGCGGCTTTGGGTTCGGATTTGCCGAACAGGCGGGACAGAAAGTTCATATTGACCTCAGCTTTAACAGTGGTAGCGGCAAGCGATGATTTCGACCGCATCTTCCTTCACGCGGTAGACCAAACGGTGTTCGCGGTCGATGCGGCGCGACCAAGCACCCGACAGATCACCACGAAGCGGTTCGGGCTTGCCCGTACCGTCATAGGGGTGGCGAAGGCACTCCTTGATCAGACCATTGATCTTGCGCAGCGTGGCCCGGTCAGTCTCTTGCCAATGCAGCAGATGTTCCCAAGCTTTCTGCTCGAACACCAGCTTCACTCTTCCGCCATAGCCTCAAGCTCTTCCATGGTCTTGACGATCCCCTTGCCGGAATCCAGATCGGCAATCGCTTGCAACAGCATCGCCTTGTTGGCAGGTGAAGCCATCAAATAAGTCGTCTCATCCATGCTGGCCCAGTCTTCAAGACTGACCATGACGACCGGCTTGCCCTTGGCGCGATGGACGATAACCGGTTCATGGTCGTCATTCACGCGGTCCATGATAGCCGACAGATTGGCGCGGAGTTCGGTGGAGGAGAGGGTTTTCATG
>JBAXXO010000033.1:0-17136 GCA_037127855.1 Alphaproteobacteria bacterium | reverse complement strand
GAACACTTCACCCGGGCGGGGCGGTTCGGTGGTGACCTGGGTGGGCGAGCGGAAATAGTTTATGCCGTCGCGCATGGCGTAACCGATCAGGGTGGTGGAGAGGGCCAGCGCCGCGAAGGCGACCAAGATGATCTGGATGCGGCGGGTTTTCTTGAGGTTTTTCAGGCCGGCCATCAGTGCCTCATGGAAAGATCGGAGCCAGCAGCAGCCCGGTGGTTTCGGGCAGGCCTAGCATCAGGTTTGCGTTTTGCAGCGCCTGTCCAGACGAACCTTTGTTCAAATTGTCCAACACCGCGACCACGATGGCGCGGCCCGCGATGCGGTCGGGTGTCACACCGATATGGCAGAAATTGGAGCCTGCGATGTCGCGGGTCGAAGGCAGGCTGCCATAGGGCAGGACCTGCAGGAAGGGCTCGGTTGCGTAGGCGTCAGAAAGGGTTTGGTGGACCCGAGCCGGATCGCCATGAACATAAACGGTGGCCAGAATACCGCGGTTCATCGGCAAAAGATGGGGGGTGAATTGCACGAGCACCGGGCGACCGGCGATGGCGGAGAATTCTTGGTCGAACTCGCCCAGATGGCGGTGTTTGCCGCCGGCGGAATAGGTGTGGGTGCCGCCGGACAATTCGGCATGCAGCAGGTTTTCTTTGGGCGCGCGCCCTGCCCCAGAGACGCCTGCCTTGAGGTCGATCACGATCGTGTCAAGGTCGATGACGCCCGCCGCAATCAGAGGGCGCAGCGCGAATTGGCCGGTAGCCGCATTGCAGCCGGTGCCCGCGACAAGGCGGGCGGCGGCGATCTGGGTTCGGTAGAACTCGGTCAGGCCGTAGACGGCTTCGGCTTGCAAATGGGGGTGAATATGCGGCTCGCCATACCATTTGAGATAGGCCTGAGGGTCGCGCAGACGGAAACCGGCGGAGAGGTCGACAATCTTGAGATTGCGCGGCAGGGTATCGATCACGGCCTGACTGGTGCCATGCGGCAGGGCGCAAAAGCACAGGTCGATGCGGGAAAAGTCGATATCCTCGATCTTTTGCAGGGCGGGCAGGTCGAGGTGACGCAGAAATGGGAAGACCTGTGCCATGGACATGCCGGCCTTGCGGTCGGCGGACAGGGCGGCGACGGTCATGTCGGGATGCGTGGCAATCAGGCGGACAAGTTCGGCCCCGGTATAGCCGGAGGCCCCAAGAATGGCGATCTGAAAGGTCATGGCATCCCCTTTGGCGGCCGCAGTGATGCAGCCCTTACAGCCCGGTCAGGGGCGGGACGCAAGAGGGAATTGTGCCGCAGGCACGGCAGTGCCGAGGGTCAGGCGGCTGTCGGGGCCGAAGTCGAACCCCACCTGCGTGGCGATCTGGCAAGCGCAGTCCGAATTCTGCGCCAGATTGGTCATGGCATTGATCGGGCCTAGAAAAAGCGGTGGCCCCCTGCCCCATCCTGTGGACTATCGATGAGTGTTTTGGTGTCCGCCCCTATCACGGACATCACCGCCCGACCATGTGTCGCTGTGGGTGCCACCGACAACAGCGGTCCGAGTTTAGGTCGCGTCTTAGGTCAGGGCCAGTTCACCGGCGGTGATGGCAAAGGGCAGAATGTTCTGGCGCGGCGGCAAGGGACAGATCGCGAAATCGGTAAAGGCGCAGGGCGGGTTGTGCGCCTTGTTGAAATCCAGTGTCAATGTGGTTTCGGTCATATCCTCGCCCAGCAGGAAGCGTGAGGCGGCATAGGTCTGCTTGCCTGAGGTCTGATCGCGGATCACGAACATGGGCTGGCCTGCTTTCCAATGGGTAGCAAGCAAGGTGACATCGTGGCCGGCATGGGTGAACCGGGCGCGATGGGTCAGTTGCACGGTGGTGGGGGCTGCGCCTTTTTGGTTGATGCTGTGGGGCTGGGGGGTGTCCAAAGCCTGCCAGATGGCGCGAATGACCCAGGCTGGGTCATTGGGGAAATAGCGCAGATCGCAGGTGCGCGGCAGAGTCAGATCACGGACACGCAGCGCGGGGTGACCGTCCACGGTATGAATTTCCAGCAAGAAGTGACCCACTTGCAGCATTGGATTGCCATGATCCGCAAAGGTATTAACCATGCCATCCGGGGTTTCAAAGCGGTTGCCTTGCAGCAGATTTCCCAGATGTGCGGGGCCGTTAGACAGTCGAAGGTCGCATCCTGCGACAGAGCCGACGCTTTGCGGGCGGTTTGCAAGGGACAGGTCAATTTCGACACGGTCGGTCAGGTTCAGCCAGCCATCCTGTGCGGTCAGGGCGGCAAGACGGGCGGCTTTCCAAGGTTCGATCTCGATCATCCCGCGATCCGATCTTTCAGCACGACAAGGTCCACTGTCTGCAGGTAGCGAGGGATGTTTGCCCAGATCGGGTGAAAACCGTAGCCGCCATGGATCAGTTCGTCCAACGCAGCGTCGCGGGTCCAGCCCTGAGACAGCATGCGGTATAGCGCGCAGATCAAGCCTGTACGGTCTGCGCCATGGTGACAGTGCACCAGAACCGGGCCCGAGGCGAGGCTTTGGTACAACAGTTGCAGCGCTTGGACGATCCTTGCCCCGCCCTGTTCGGCGACATGGCGCGATTTCATCGGCACGCGGAGCAGGGTAAGCGGTGTCGCTGCTGCAAGCGAGGTGTCATCAACGGTCTGGCGCAGGGAAATGACAGTGCGGATGCCCAATGCCGGCAGTTGGGCAAAGCCGTCGGCGTCGGGTTGCGCGGCGCGGTACAGGTCCTGGGTGACGCGGTGCAGATTTGGAATTCCCGAAATGGTCAAGGGCACGGCCCAATTGGTCGGCCTGTGCGCGTTGGACAGGCCCGGTGTTGGAACGAACGAAGCCGATAGGGCGGCGAGCAAGGTGCGGCGGGTCAGCAAAGCGGCAGCGCGGCTCAGGGTCATGTCACAACCTTTCTGAGCGTTAGGATGGTCATGAATTGGTTTCTTTGCAAGGGCAGGTGTTTGCCGGGGCGGGCTAGGCCGCCTCGAACACGATCTGGCGGCGCAGGAATTGGGTGGCTTTGCTGGACACGCTTTTAGGGTCGCCGGTTGTCAGGAATTTGGCAACACACCCTGAACCCAACATTTCGGGGCGGCGAGTCAAATAGTCGGCCAGGCTTTCCGCCACCAGATTGGCTTGGGAATAGAGCTTGACATCGGGGCCGAGGGCATCTTGAAAAGCCTTTGCTATCAAGGGGTAATGCGTGCAGCCCAGCACCGCCGCCTGTGGGCGGGGCATGCGGCGCAACAAGGCCTCGACATGGGAACGGACCAGCGCCTCGGCCAGAATTTCGTCGCCCTGTTCGATGGCGTCGACGACGCCGCCACAGGGCTGCGCCTCGACATCGACGCCAATCGCGCGGTAGGCCAGTTCGCGTTGAAAGGCGCGCGAGGCCACAGTGGCGGGGGTGGCGAAAAGGGCCACATGCTTTACCGCAACCTCACGCGGGGGCGAGTTGTCGCCCCATTGCCGTTCGGTCAGCGCCTCGATCAGGGGGACAAAAACGCCAAGGACGCGTTTGTGCGGCGGCACCCAGCTTTCCTGCATCTGCTTTAGTGCGGCGGCCGAGGCGGTGTTGCAGGCAAGGATGACAAGGTCGCAGCCCTCGGCCCAGAGGCGTTCGACGGCGGCGGTGGTCAGGTTGAAGATGTCATCATGGGTGCGCACGCCGTAGGGGGCATGGGCATTGTCGCCGAAATAGACGAAGGGAACGGCGGGCAAGCGCTGTTGCACGGCGTCAAGCACCGTCAACCCGCCAATGCCGCTGTCGAACACGCCAACTGCCATGATTTTCCCCTGTCTTTGCCTGCAGGTTAAGCAAATGCGAGGCAAAGGGAAAGGCGATAGACAGAATGGGACGATTGGGTGTTATAGATTGCCGCAAGAGATCAGGGTGGGACGATGGTAGACTGGGACAAGTTGCGAATTTTTCATGCCGTGGCCGACAAGGGCAGCCTGACGCATGCCGGCGAAGTGCTGCATCTGTCGCAATCCGCCGTCAGCCGCCAGATTCGCGCGCTGGAGGAAAGCCTGTCGGTAACGCTGTTTCACCGCCATGCGCGGGGATTGATTCTGACGGAACAGGGCGAGTTGCTTTTTGACGCCACCAATCAAATGGCCCGCCGTCTGGATGCCGCCGCCGCCCGTATCCGCGACAGCGAGGATGAGGTGTTCGGCGAGTTGCGGGTGACCACGACCACGGGCTTTGGCACCTTGTGGCTGGCCCCGCGTCTGGCGAAATTGTATAGCAAATTCCCAGCCTTGAAGATTGATCTTATGCTAGAGGAACGCGTTCTGGACCTGCCGATGCGCGAGGCCGATGTCGCGATCCGGATGAAAGAGCCGACCCAGGCCGACCTGATCCGCAAGCGGTTGATGAACATTCATATGCGGCTTTATGCGACCAAGGAATACCTGGCCGAACATGGCACGCCGCGCGACATGGACGATTTCGCCCATCACCGACTGATCAGCCAGCATGCCGGCACCGCGCAAGTGGCCGCCGGTGCCCTGCTGGTGGCCGAGTTGATGAGCCATGACATCCCGTCAACCCTGACGGTCAACAACTATTTCGGCGTGTTGCAAGGGGTGATGAACCATCTGGGCGTCGGTGTGCTGCCCCATTACGTCACCGATGACAGCCCCGACCTCGTGCGGGTTCTGCCAGATGTCGAATCAGGCGAAGTACCTGTTTTTCTTGCATATCCTGAGGAGTTGCGCCATTCCAAGCGCGTCGCTGCGTTTCGAGATTTCATCATGGAAGAAATCACGGCCTATAAGAAGCGGCATCCTGACTGAGGCATGCGTTGCACAAAGGCGCAGGCGCCATGCACAATGTGCATGGCGGCATTGTCGCATTGATAGAGTTCGGCAGGTTGTAGATGACACGCCACCCTTCTATATCGCAGGACGAGATGGCAATTGAGGTTTGTCTTGTCGTCTCATACCTCCCTGTTGGACCTGGCCGAGCGCAAGCTCGGCCGTTTTTTTTGCGAAGGGTGGCAAAAGGTTGACGAAAGGTCATCAACCTACATTCGGCCTACACCACGCCTACAACGCCGCTACTGGAAAACCGAGGTCAGGACAGGGTCAGCGCAGCCCGGCGCTGGCGCAGGAATGTCGCATCGGCGACCGAAGTGGTCAGGTCCAGCGCCCGGTCGTAGGCGTCATGGGACTGCCGGATCTGGCCTGCGCGGGCCAGATATTCGGCGCGGGCCGCGTGAAAGGGTTGGTAGTCTTGCAACTGTGCGCCCAACTGGCCGAGCAGGTCGAGCGCATGCGGCAGCAGTCCGGTTTCGGCCAAGGCCACGGCGCGGTTCAACTGCACGACCGGCGTCGGTTCAAGTCGATACAGGCTGTCGTAAAGCAGAGCGATCTGCGGCCAGTCGGGGCCACCGTCTTGCACTTGGCATGCGGCAATCGCCCCCTTGATCTGATAGGGTCCGGGGCGGCGGCGTGCCATGGCAGACTGTAGCAGCAACAGGCCTTGTTCGATTGCGTTCCGGTCCCACAAGGCGCGGTCCTGATCGGAGAGCGCCACCGTCACGCCACCCACCGCCCGCGCCGCATGCCGTGCATGGGTGATCAGCAACAGCGCAAGGCAGCCCGCGATCTCGGGGTCGTCTGGAGCCAGTTGCGTCAGCAGGCGGGCCAGAAACACCGCCTCGGCGCAGAGGTCGCGCGCCTCATCCGGGCCGGCGGTATAGCCTGCGTTAAAGATGAGGTAGACCACCGCCAGCACCGATTGCAACCGGCCGGGCCAGTCCTCGGGCCCTGGCACGTCGAAGGCTATACCGGCCTCGCGCAGTTTGGTTTTGGCGCGCGTCAAGCGTTGGGCCATCGTGGGTTCGCTGTCGAGGAAAGCACGGGCGATTTCGGCGGTGGATAGGCCAGCAATCGTGCGCAGCGTGAGGGCGACGCGCGACTTGGGCTCCAGTGCCGGATGGCAGCAGGTGAAGATCAGGCGCATTCGGTCGTCCTGGATCAATTCAGGCTCCTCGACGGCTTCGTCTATGGACAATACGACCAGCGCCCGGAACTGGCGCGCGTCGCGGGCACTGGCGCGCAACCGGTCGATGGCTTTGCGGAAGGCCACGCGGATCAGCCACGCCTCGGGCCGCGCGGGCGGGCCGGAGCGGCCCCAATGGACGAGGGCCGAGGTGCCTGCATCTTGCAGCGCATCCTCGGCCAGTTGAAAGTCGCCAACCCGTGCGATCAGGGCCGCGAGAATCCGCCCCCGATCGGCGCGCAGGGTTTGATCCAAAATAGCGATCAGCGCCGGGTCGGGGGCGGCATCGGACATTTACCAGACCGTGATGGGGCGCAGTTCGACCGTGCCGTAACCTGCGGTGGGGATTTGGGCGGCGTATCTGATGGCAGTGTCCAAGTCGGGCACCTCCATCAGGTAATAGCCGCCGAGATGCTCCTTGGTTTCGGCAAAGGGGCCGTCCATGGTTTCGACCTTGCCCTGCTTGACGCGGACCGAAGTGGCGGTGGTCGCAGGTTTGAGCCCTTCGCCGGACACAAATGAACCGTTGGCCTTCAGCATGGCGGTGAAGGCATTGTAGCCCGCCATCATGGCGCCGAATTCGGGGGTGCCGTAGACGGGTTCATTTTCTGGGGCGGCGTAGATCAGGGCCAGATATTGCATGGGATGTCCTTTCGGGGTTGGGGTTTGGGTTGGGGCAAGATTGCCACAGGTGCATGCGAAACTGGAAGGGAAAAGCAACAGGGCCAAAGCCATGAGGATGAGGGCCAGGGGGTACTTTCCGGGCAAGGCCGACTTGCCGGCCCATGGCTTGCAGGACCTGTGGGTTGCCGCCGTTGCCCAAGCCGACAGGCGCCCTTTGGGGAATCTTGGCGGGCGAAGATGAGGGCAAGGGTCACAACAAGGCAGATCGTCGTCAGGGCGGCGGCAACAAGGCCGGTGATGGGGAAGGTCATGCTGCCTCCTTTCTGTTTCGCCCCTCAAGGACGCTGGGCTTGGGGCGGATTCGACATGGGTGCCAAAATAATTTTGGCCTGCGCGGGGCCGTCCTTGAAAGCGCCCCTTTTCCTGTCCCGGCGCTTGTCCTAATAGGCCCCAACCCCGATGCAGGAGACCGCCATGGCCGAGCCGAAGATCACCCCGGAATTGGTGGCGGCGCATGGTCTGAAGCCGGATGAATATGCGCGGCTGTTGGGCATCATCGGGCGCGAGCCTACCTTCACCGAGCTTGGGATATTCTCGGCGATGTGGAACGAGCATTGTTCGTACAAGTCGTCGAAGAAATGGTTGCGGACCTTGCCGACCACGGGGCGCCAGGTGATCTGCGGGCCGGGCGAGAATGCGGGTGTGGTGGATATCGGCGATGGACAGGCGGTGGTGTTCAAGATGGAGAGCCACAACCACCCCAGTTACATCGAGCCCTATCAGGGGGCGGCAACGGGGGTTGGCGGGATTCTGCGCGACGTGTTCACCATGGGCGCGCGACCGATTGCGTTGATGAACGCGCTGAGTTTCGGCGAGGTGACGCATCCACGGACAGCGCATCTGCTCAAGGGTGTGGTCGAGGGTGTGGGCGGCTACGGCAATGCCTTTGGTGTGCCGACAGTGGGCGGCGAGGTACGCTTTCACCGCAGCTATAACGGCAATTGTCTGGTCAATGCCTTTGCCGCGGGCCTTGCGGATCGCGACAAGATTTTTTACTCGGTCGCCAGTGGCGTGGGGATGCCGGTGGTGTATCTGGGGGCCAAGACCGGGCGTGATGGCGTTGGCGGTGCCACGATGGCCAGTGCGGAGTTCGACGCCAGCATCGAGGAAAAGCGGCCCACGGTGCAGGTCGGCGACCCGTTCACCGAAAAGCGGCTGCTGGAGGCCTGTCTGGAACTGATGGCCAGCGGTGCGGTGATTTCGATTCAGGACATGGGGGCGGCGGGGCTGACATGCTCGGCGGTCGAGATGGGCGACAAGGGGGGCTTGGGCATCCGACTGCAACTGGATCAGGTGCCGCAGCGCGAAACCCACATGACGGCCTATGAAATGATGCTGTCGGAATCGCAAGAACGCATGCTGATGGTGCTGAAGCCTGAGATGGAGGCGGTGGCGCGGGCGATTTTCGTGAAGTGGGATCTGGATTTCGCCATTGTCGGCGAAACGATTGCCGAGGATCGGTTCGTGATCGTGCATGGCGATCAGATCAAGGCAGACCTGCCGCTGTCCAAGCTGTCGTCCAGCGCGCCGGAATATGACCGGCCTTGGGTGGAAACGCCGCCGGCGGGGCCGGTGGGGGCGGTGCCCGTGATCGGGGCGATTGCGGCCTTGTCGGTGCTGATCACGGCCCCGAGCTATGCCCACAAGGCCTGGGTCTGGGAGCAGTATGACAGTCAGGTGGGCGCCGACACTGTGCGGCGTCCGGGCATGGGGGCCGGCGTCGTGCGGGTGCATGGCACGGGGAAGGCGCTGGCCTTTACCAGCGATGTCACGCCGCGCTATGTCAGGGCCAATCCGTTCGAGGGTGGCAAGCAGGCCGTGGCCGAAGCCTATCGCAATCTGGTAAGCGTGGGTGCCAAGCCATTGGCCACGACGGACAATCTGAACTTTGGCAACCCCGAAAAACCCCAGATCATGGGGCAGTTGGTGGGGGCCCTGCGCGGGATCGGGGCGGCGTGCACCGCGCTGGACATGCCCATCGTGTCGGGCAATGTGTCATTGTACAATGAAACAGATGGCAAGGGCATCCTGCCGACGCCGACAATCGGTGCGGTGGGCATCCTGACCGATCTGGACCAGATGATCGCAGGCCTGCCGCGCGAGGGCGATGTGGCGGTGCTGATCGGGGCCGGGCCGGGAAATCTGGGCGGGCATCTGGGGCAGTCGGCGCTGCTGGCCGAGGCGTTCGGGCTGGAAACCGGCGATGCGCCGCCAGTGGATCTGATCGCCGAGCGGCAGCATGGCGCGTTCATCCTGAGCAATCGCCGCGTCTTGCGCGCCTGCACCGACCTGTCGGATGGCGGGCTGGCGCTGGCGGCCTTTGAGATGGCCGAAGCGGCGGGTCTGGGCGTGGTGTTGACCACCGATGATATCGCGGCGCTGTATGGCGAGGATCAGGCGCGGTATCTGGTTGCCTGCGGGCCGCGCCACGCCGCAAAACTGCTGGCGCGTGCCGCCGAGGCCGGGGTGCCTGCCGCTCGGGTTGGGCGCTTTGGGGGGGCGGTGGTGCGGTTTGGCAGTGATGAAGCATCGCTCAAGGCCCTGTCGGCCAGTTACCGCAGTGCCTTTGCAAGGGCGATTGCATGATCCTGCGCCCTGCGACAGCGGCGGATTTCGGGTTCATTCGCAATCTGACGACCCATCCGGACTATGCCCCCTATATCGGCGACGATGACGAGGGGCAGTTGGCGGCGTGGCTGGCGGACCCCGCGGTTCAGATTGTGATCTGGCAGGATGACAGGCCGGCGGGCTTTGCCATCTATCGCGAGATCGGCAACGGGTCGGGGCGGGTGGAATTGTTCCGGCTGGCCTTGGGACATATCGGCGGCGGGCTTGGCCGGCCCTTCCTGACCGCGCTGACCGATCACGGTTTTGACGCTCTGGGCGCGGCACGGCTGTGGCTGGACGCGTCGGGCGAGAATCTGCGGGCGCGGCATCTGTACCGGTCGGCGGGTTTTACCGAAGAGGGGCGGCTGCGCCAGCACTGGTATCGCCCGTGTCTGGGCCGCAATGTCGATCTGGTGCTGTATGGAATGCTGCGTGACGAATGGGCGGCGCGGGGCTGATCCGCCCTTGCGATGCCGCCGCCATGGCCCTACATTTCAGGCGCAGAGACCAAGGAGCCGCCGATGCCGATGCAAGCAAGTGACATCGAAAACCTGATCCGCGCCAGCTTTCCCGCGGCGCAGATCACGATCACCGACCTTGCGGGCGACGGCAATCATTGGGCCGCCGAGGTGATAGATGCGTCATTCAAGGGCATGAACCGCGTGCAGCAGCAGCGCGCGGTCTATGCCAGCCTGAAAGGCAAGATGGATGGGGCCAGTGGTGAATTGCACGCGCTGGCATTGACCACCAAAGCCCCCGAATAAGCAAAGGAGCCACCAGATGAACGCACAAGACACGATCAAGGACACAGTCGAAAGGAATGACGTCGTTCTGTTCATGAAGGGCACCAAGATGATGCCGCAATGCGGATTCTCGTCCCGCGTGGCGGGGGTGCTGAATTACATGGGCGTCGAATATGCCGATGTGAATGTGCTGGCCGATGCAGACATCCGTCAGGCGATCAAGGATTATTCCGACTGGCCGACCATCCCGCAGCTTTACGTCAAGGGCGAGTTTGTCGGCGGTTGTGACATCGTCACCGAGATGACCCTGTCGGGCGAGTTGGACCAGTTGCTGACCGCAAAGGGCATCACATTCAATCAAGACGCGGCGAACAAGATCCGGCAAGCCAACGAAGCATGAACGGTAGGGTGCGTGATTTCACGCACCACTTTGTGAAACGCAAAAGGCCGGGATCTCTCCCGGCCTTTGTCCTGTCTGGTTCAGGCAGATCAGCCCTGTACCATCTTGGCGACTTCGGCGGCGAAATCTTCGGCGACCTTTTCGATGCCTTCACCCACGGCCATGCGGACAAACCCTGTGACCACGACGCCGGCATCAAGGGCGGCCTGTGCCACGGTGATGTCGGGGTTATGGGCGAAGGGCTGACCGAGCAGGGTGCTTTCGGCGACAAACTTTTTCATCCGGCCCGGGATGATGTTGTTCTGGATCACGGCATCGGGCTTGGGCTTGGCCGAGGCTGCGTTCTCTTCCATCGCCTTTTGGGTCTGCACGGCCAGTTCGCGTTCCAGCACGGTGGCGTCGATATCAGCTTCGGACAGGGCCAGCGGGTTGAAGGCGGCAATGTGCTGGGCGATCTGTTTGCCGATGCCATGATCGGCACCATTCAGCGCGACCAGAACACCGATGCGGCCCATCCCGTCGGTGGCGGCATTGTGGACATAGGCCGCCACATGCTCGCCCGTCACAGACGCCATCCGGCGCAGATTGAGGTTTTCGCCGATGGTGGCGATAGCCTCGCCGACAACGGTGTCCACCGATTGGCCGGCCAGATCGGCGGCCTTGAGCGATGCCAGATCGTCACAGCGCAGGGCGGTCTTGGTCACATCATGCACCAGACGCTGAAAGTCGGCGTTGCGGCCGACAAAGTCGGTTTCAGAGTTCACTTCGACAGCGACGCCCCGCCCGGCCGCGACGGCAACGCCGACCAGACCTTCGGCGGCGACACGGTCGGCCTTTTTGGCGGCCTTGGCCAGACCCTTGGTGCGCAGCCAGTCGACGGCGGCTTCCATGTCGCCATTCACCTCGACCAGGGCTTTTTTGGCATCCATCATGCCAGCGCCGGTCGAATCGCGCAGTTCTTTCACCATTTGAGCGGTGACTGTCATGTCCATCTCCTGAATTTCGCGAACAACTCCGGCGGGGTAGGTCCCCGCCGGGCATTCAAAAGGTTTTTGGGGTCATAGCCCCCCCGCGTATCGGTTTGACGACAGAGCTTACGCCTCGACCGCTTCTTCGACCGCTTCTTCAACCGCTTCTTCAACCGGGGCCACGTCCAGCGCGCCCAGGTCGATGCCTGCGGCACCCATCTGAGCGGTCATGCCATCCAGCGCGGCACGGCTGATCAGGTCGCAATAAAGCGAGATGGCGCGTGCTGCGTCGTCATTGCCGGGGATGACGTAATCGACGCCTTTGGGGCTGCAATTGCTGTCGACGATGCCGATCACCGGGATGCCCAGCTTTTGCGCCTCAAGAATGGCGAGTGCCTCTTTGCCCACGTCGATCACGAACAACAGGTCGGGCGTTCCACCCATCTCGCGGATGCCGCCCAGCGAGGCTTGCAGCTTGCCCTGCTCGCGTTCCATGATCAGGCGTTCCTTCTTGGTCAGACCCTCGGCACCGTGGGCCATGATCTCGTCGATCTGTTTCAGGCGCTGGATCGACTGGGAAATGGTTTTCCAATTGGTCAGCGTGCCACCCAGCCAGCGGTGGTTCATGTAATATTGGGCGCATTTTTCGGCACCTTCGGCGATCGACTTTTGCGCCTGACGCTTGGTGCCGACAAACAGGATGCGACCGCCGCGGGCGACGGTGTCACGCACCAGTTTCAGCGCGGTGTCCAGCATGGGCACCGTCTGGGTCAGGTCAAGAATGTGGATGCCGTTGCGGTCGCCATAGATGTATTCGCCCATCTTGGGGTTCCAGCGGGCGGTCTGGTGACCATAGTGAACGCCAGCTTCCAAAAGCTGACGCATGGTGAACTCGGGAAGAGCCATGCCTTATCCTTTTCCGGTTTGATCCTCGGTGAAGCCGTCTTCAGGGTTGCCCCCAACCGGCGGACCAGGCGGGATTTCTCCCCGCATGGCCCAAGCCTCACCTGTGAAAGTGGTTTGCCCTATACCGGCTTTCAGCCTGTGACAAGGGGGATCAAGGCGGATACTGCAAGCAATCAAAGGGTTTTTCGCGGCAAGAACCCGCGCAGTCTGTTGCATTGTGTCGGCCAGACGCCGGTGCTGCCCGAGGCGATGGCCGCGTTCAGCACGGGGTCAATGGGCAAAGGCAGCGTCCGCGCCCCAGACGGCCTTGACGCGCGCATCGCGCCCACAGGCCTTGCGATAAAAGGTATAGGCATTCTTTTGCTTCTTCGGACCCGCCCGCGTCAGCACAATGCTCTCGCCCTTGTAATAATCCTGATGGTAATCTTCGGCCTTCCAGAACCGCGCGGCACCAAGAACGGGCGTCACGACCTTGACTCCCAACTGCGCCTCGGCCGCAGCCACCGCGGCCTTGGCACTGGCGGCCTGCTCTGCCCCCTTGGCAAAGATCGCCGAACGGTAGCTGGCGCCCCGGTCACAGAACTGACCCCCGGCATCCGTCACATCGGTGGACCGCAGGAATTCAGCCACCAATGTCGCATAACTGATCCGCGCGGGATCAAAGGTGATCTGCACAGCCTCATAATGGCCGCCATGATTTTCATAGGTCGGATTGGCCGAGGCACCACCGGTATAGCCCGAGATCACATCGATGACCCCCGACACCGATTCGAAATTGGACTCGACGCACCAAAAACAGCCGCCCGCAAAGACCGCCGTCTCGGTCTTGGCCATGGCAGCATGTGCCCAGACCATCGCCACGATCACCCCAACAATCCATCGCCACATGCCGCACCTCCATTTCCAATAGAGTACCACTGTGCCGCCTGTTCACCAAACGGCAATTCACCCCTGCGTGACATCACAAAGCGGTGATCACGCCCCTGTCATTTCGGCGCAGATATCCCCGCAAGCTGCCCTGTCGGCACGGCGTTGCACCATAGCCCAGCTGGATTTCCAAATCGTTGCATCGCGCATTGTCCTTTCGATGTACCCTTGCCAATCGACCCAGGCCTTGGCACCAAGCGGTCATGTCACAGCCACCCGACATTCTTTGCGCAGGCGCGGTCCTGTGGGACATCATTGGCAGGTCGCATCTGTCGCTGCGACCGGGGTCGGACGTGCCGGGTCGCATCACGCGTCTGCCCGGCGGTGTGGCGATGAACATCGCCATGACCTTGGCAAGCTTTGGCCTGACCCCCGCCCTGCTGACCGCGATTGGCCGTGACAGCGAGGGCGAAGAACTGATAGCTGCCTGCCGCCAGCGCGGGCTGATCACCACCCATGTCTACCGCCCGCCCGACTTGCCCACCGATCGCTACATGGCCATCGAGGGCGCGGGTGGCCTGGTCGCCGCCATCGCCGATGCGCATACGCTGGAAGCCGCGGGTGCGCGCATCCTGACCCCGCTGACAGATGGCACCTTGGGCAGTGTGCAGGCACCGTGGTCGGGGATGATCGCGGTGGATGGCAACCTGACCGAGGGCTTGCTGGCTGCCATCGCCGATGACCCGGCCTTTGCGGCGGCGGATCTGCGGCTGGCACCTGCCTCGCCGGGCAAGGCCGAACGCTTGCGCCCGCTGCTGAAACACCCAAGCGCCACGCTGTATGTCAACCTTGAAGAGGCCCGGCTTTTGACACGGACCGACGTGGCGACAGCGGCCCAAGGCGCCGAGGCACTGCTGGCCTGCGGGGCGCGCCGGGTTCTGGTGACGGATGGCGGCAATCCTGCGGCGGATGGCAGCCGGCAGGGGGTGATTGTGGCACAACCGCCCCAGGTCGTGGTCGCCCGCGTCACCGGGGCGGGCGATACCTTCATGGCGGCACATATCCTGGCCGAACGGCGTGGTGCCAACCGGGCACAGGCCCAGACCGCCGCCCTGCAAGCCGCCGCCGCCTATGTCTCAGGAGATATCGCAACATGACCTTGCTGCACCTGTCGCCCGAGGTCGCCCGCGCCCTTGATCAGCAACGCCCCGTCGTGGCGCTGGAATCGACCATCATCACCCATGGCATGCCGTGGCCGCAAAACGTGCAGACCGCCCGACGAGTCGAAGCCGAAATCCGCGAAGCGGGTGCAACCCCTGCGACCATTGCCGTCATGGCAGGGCGCATCCATGTCGGACTTGACGATGCCGCGCTTGATGGCTTGGGGCAGGCGCGGCAGGTGATGAAACTGTCGCGGGCCGATCTGGCGGTCTGTCTGGCCACGGGCCGCACCGGGGCCACGACGGTGGCCGCCACGATGATCTGCGCCCATCTGGCCGGCATTGAGGTCTTTGCCACGGGCGGCATCGGCGGGGTGCATCGGGGTGCCGAAACCAGCTTTGACATCTCGGCCGATCTGCTGGAACTGGCGCAAACCCCGGTGACGGTGGTCTGCGCCGGAGCCAAGGCGATTCTGGACCTGGCCAAGACGCTGGAGGTGCTGGAAACCCAAGGCGTGCCGGTGATCGCCTATGGTCAGGATGACCTGCCGGCCTTCTGGTCTGCCCATTCGGGGCTGACAGCGCCGCTGCGCATGGATGATCCGACCACGATCGCCAAAGCCCATCGGATGCGCCGCGCTTTGGGTCTGAAGGGCGGGCAACTCGTGGCCAACCCGGTCCCGGCCGAGGCTGAAATCCCGCGCAGCGAAATCACCCCCCATATCGAGCTTGCGCTGGCCGAGGCCGCCGAAAAAGGCATTGCGGCCAAGGCAGTGACGCCCTTTTTGCTGCAGCGCCTGTTCGAACTGACGGCGGGGCGGTCGCTGAGCGCCAACATCGCCCTTGTGCTGAACAACGCCCGCCTTGCGGCCGCCATCGCGGTGGAACTGCAGCGCCAAGCGGACTGACGGCCAGACATGTCGGGCCAAGCTGGCCGGCTTGCCGCTTCATACTGGCCCAAATACTCATCTTTTTGATCTTTCGTCCGCGTCCGCGACCTGTGCGCCGTTGAAGGCCCGTCAGCCAAACCGTAATCTTTCACCGACTCGCAAAGGAGCGGCAATGTCCGACCCGATTCTTCCCCGCCGCCGGTCGGTTGGCAGCCGTCTGCGGTCCAGCTTTCTGACTGGGCTTGTCGTGGTGTTGCCGATCGGCTTGACCATTTATCTGATCTGGTCGGTGATCGGCTGGCTGGATGGTTGGATCCTGCCGCTGTTGCCCGATGCCTATCACCCCGAACAGCTGATGCGCGACCTGTTTGGCGCTGATCGCGGCTTTCCGATCCGCGGGGTGGGCGTGGTGGTGTTTTTGGTCTTTACCACCATCATGGGCTGGATCGCCAAGGGGCTGATCGGACGCTCGATCCTGGCCTGGCTGGACAATCTGGTTGACAGGATGCCGGTCGTCCGCTCGCTGTATGGCGCGCTGAAGCAAGTGGCCGAGACGGTGTTCAACAAGACCGAATCGTCGTTCGAGGTCACCTGTCTGGTGGAGTTTCCCCGCCCCGGCATCTGGATCATGGGGCTGGTCTCGGCCCGTCCCAAGGGCGAGATCGCGGAAAAACTGGGCGCGGACAAGATCGCGGTCTTTATCGGACTGACGCCCTTTACATCGGGCTTTGTGGTCTTTGTGCCGAAAGACGATGTGATCTTGCTGGACATGACGCCCGAGGATGCGGCCAAGCTGGTCGCGTCGGGGGGGTTGGTCTATCCGCCGCCAAAGGTGGCTTGAGGCGCCTTGTGCCGGTTCAGGTTTGCCTGACCCGACGCAACTTGCAACAGTCGTGGCGGCCTGGCTGTCTTGGATGGCACCCGATCTGAATCAGACGGACTGCCATCCGCTTTACAGCGCGGTCCAGCCACCATCGACCGAAATCGTGGTGCCCGTTACCTGATCGGCGGCGGGCGAACACAGATAGACCGTCGTGCCGCCGATCTGTTCGACGGTGGCGAATTGCCGCGAGGGTTGGCGCAGCAGCATGACATCGCGGATAACGGCGTCGCGGTCCATGTTGTGAACCTGCATCTGACCGGGGATTTGCGCCTCGACCAGCGGGGTCAGAACATAGCCCGGGCAGATCGCGTTGCAGGTGATGCCCTGCCCCGCGGTTTCCAGCGCCACGGTTTTCGACAGGCCGACCAGCCCGTGTTTTGCCGCGACATAGGCGGATTTGTACGGGCTGGCGGTCAGGCCGTGGGCCGAGGCGATGTTGATCACGCGCCCCCAGCCTTTGGCCCGCATCGCTGGCAGTGCCGCAGCAATGGTGTGAAAGGCTGAGGACAGGTTGATGGCCACAATCATATCCCATTTTTCGACCGGAAATGTATCGATCGGCGCCACGAACTGGATCCCGGCATTGTTGACCAGAATGTCGCAGCCCCCGGCCCGGTCGATCAAGTCGCGGCATGCGCGGCCATTGGACATGTCGGCGGCGATGTAGCGTGCCTGCACGGCGTGACGCGCGGCCAGAGCCTCGGCCAGTTGGTGATCCTCGGGGCGGTCGGTGAACGAGTTCAGCACCACATCCGCCCCGGCGCGGGCAAGCTCCTCGGCAATGCCAAGCCCGATGCCGGAATTGGACCCGGTGATGATGGCGCGTTTGCCTTTGAGCATGATGGCCTGCCTTTGCTGGTTGCAGCGGTGCAGCATAGACCATTCCGCGACCGTGACCAGTGGACGGAAGCCGCCGGGTCGCGCGTCGTTTCACTTGGCCGACCTTGTGGCCAACCCTGCTGTCTGAGCACGGCGCATAAAAAAACGCCAGCGCAAGGCTGGCGTTAAGTTATTGAGGCAGGT
>JBAXXO010000032.1:0-17353 GCA_037127855.1 Alphaproteobacteria bacterium | reverse complement strand
GGGTGGGGGCGGGCGGATTGGCCTTTTCCTCGATCAAAACCTGATCGAGGCCCAAATCGAGCTTGCGCTGGATGCGGGCCTTCTCGCGATCCTCGGGGCCGAAGGACAGGGCGCGGTGCCATTGAAATTCGGCCTCGCGCTTTCGCCCCACGGACCAGTAGATGTCGCCCAGATGATCGGTCACGACAGGGTCGAGCGGCATCAGTTTCGACGCTTTTTCCTGCGGTGCGACGGCATCTTTAAAGCGGCCCAAACGGTAATAGGCCCAGGCGAGGCTATCGACGATATAGCCAGATTCGGGTGAGGCTGCGACGGCGCGCTGGATCATCTGCAAAGCCTCGTCGAGATTGTCGCCGCGATCGACATAAGAATAGCCCAGTTCGTTCAGCACACGGGGTTGATTGGGGTCGAGTTTGAGGGCGGTACGGAAATCGGCCTCGGCGGCGGGCCAATTGCCGATTTGAAGAAGACAGCCGGCGCGTTTGTAAAAGAGCGGCCAGTTGCCGGGGGCGGGGTCTGGAACCATGGCAATGGCAGCGTCATAGGCTTTGACCGCGAGGGCACAATCGCCGGCCCGGCGCAGGGCGTCGCCGAGGGCGGTTTTGATATTGATGTCGCCGGGCCTTTTGACCGAAAGATCCTGTAGCTGCGTGACGGCTTGCGCGGTGCGGCCCATGCGGATCGTCGCCTCGGCAGCGCCGACCTGGGCTGTGACATAGGCACCATCGGTTTCAGGGACGGCAGCGAAGGCTTGAATGGCAAGGTCCAGCTGGTTGATATCCTCAAGCACGCGGGCGATCATCACCTGAGCCTCGGCGTGGTCGGGGCGCAAAACAGTGCTGGTACGGGCATAGAGCAAGGTGAATGTCGGGTCAGCCTGATCGGCCAGGGCGGTGGCGATGGTGAAGAACACCTCGGAAAAACCGTCGCGGGCATTGCGGGCAATGTCAAACGGCAGCGTCTCGCCCTTGACGAGACGGGCACGCAGGGCGGCTGTGGCATCGTCAAGACGCGTGCCAAAGCGGGTGTCGATCAGGATGACGGCCTCGGGATTGCGTTCAAGCTGGCTGAGGATTTGCACCTGGGCGATCACGGCGCGACGCAGTTTCATGGTATCGGCGGCGGAGGGCGACGAGAGCAGCCGTTCGGCACTTTCGAAATCGCCGCTGGAGGCGAGGGCGAGGGCCTTGTGATAGATGCCGAAGGATTGGGTATTGGGGTTCTTGATAAGGTCGTCGAAATCAGCCTGCGCGCCTGTCATGTCGCCGATGCCGATCTTGGCCCAGGCCGCGATCAGGCGATCGACGAGCGCGCCGATGGAACTGCCGGCCTTTTGGTCTGCGAGGATCTTGGCATAGCGGTCAGCAAGGATGTCGGACGCCAGGACGGCGATCGACGCGAATTGGTTCTTGTCGCCGGATTTCAAAAGTGTGTGGCCTATGCTGGCGGCCTTGTCGGTCATGCCGAGCACGAGGTCGGCGGTCAGCGCCCCTTGCAACAGGCTGAGATTGGCGGGGTCGGCCCGCAGGGCGCGGTCGTACCACAGGCTGGCCGCCGGGAAATCCTGTACCGCGTCGGCGTGACGCGCGGCCAGATAGGCCCCGGCGATGTCAGACAGCGGTTCGGCCATGGCGGCGGTGGGCAGGGCCATGGCCAGGGCTGAGGCGAGGGTGAGGGCGCTGTGGCGTGGCATCGGTGGCTCCTGACATTGGCGGTAAAGCTAGTGGCTGGGCGGGCGAAGAGCAATGCCGCGCCGCGCAGGATCGCGCGGCGCGGCAGGCCTTTGATGCACATCTTGTTGATGACAGTCACATATTGGGGTAGTTCGGGCCGCCGCCGCCCTGGGGTGTGGTCCAGGTGATGTTTTGGGATGGGTCCTTGATGTCGCAGGTCTTGCAGTGGACGCAGTTCTGGAAGTTGATCTGAAAGCGCGGGTCCTTGCCGGGGTCGGATATCACCTCGTAAACGCCGGCGGGGCAATAGCGCTGGGCCGGTTCGGCGTAGCGGGGCAGGTTGACGCCGATCGGGATGCCGGGATCGGTCAGGCGCAGATGCGCGGGTTGGTCGGGGTCATGGTTGGTGGCGGAATAGGCGAGGTTGGTCAACCGGTCGAACGACAGCACCCCGTCGGGTTTGGGATAGTCCACAGGTTTGAACTTGGCAGCCAGGCCGGTGGCGGCGGCATCGGTCTTGCGGTGTTTCAGGGTGCCAAAAGCGGTCAAGCCGATGGTGTTCAGCCACATGTCCAGCCCACCGCCCAGCAGCGAGGCCAATAGCCCGTGATTGGACCAAAGTGGTTTGACGTTGCGAACTTTCTTGAGGTCACGACCGATGGCGCCGTTGCGCACGGTGGATTCGTAGTCGGTCAGCTCATCGCTTTGGCGGCCCGCCTTCAAGGCGGCGTCAGCCGCCTCGGCGGCGGCGATACCGGACAGCATGGCGTTGTGATTGCCCTTGATGCGTGGGACGTTCACGAGGCCCGCCGTACACCCCAGCAATGCGACTCCCGGGGCGGTCATCTTGGGGATGGATTGCCAGCCGCCCTCATTGATCGCGCGGGCCCCGTAGGCGACGCGTTTGCCGCCTTGCAGCAGGTCTGCGACCATCGGATGATGTTTGAAGCGCTGGAATTCCATATAGGGGTAAAGATGGGGGTTTTCGTAATTCAGGTGGACAACAAACCCCACATAGACCTGATTGTTTTCAAGATGGTAGATGAAGCTGCCGCCACCGGCGTTGGCCCCCAGCGGCCAGCCCATCGTATGGGTGACACGGCCGGGATGGTGTTTGGCGGGGTCGATTGTCCAGATCTCTTTCATGCCCAGACCATATTTCTGGGGGCTTCTGCCGGCCTGCAGGTTGTATTTGGCGATGACCTGCTTGGACAGGCTGCCGCGCACCCCTTCGGACAGAAAGACGTATTTGCCAACGAGGATCAGGCCCGGTTCATAGGCTGGTCCGGGGGTGCCGTCGGGCTGACGGCCAAACTCGCCGGCGACGACACCGCGCACTTCGCCGGACGGGCCGTAGACCAGTTCAGAGCAGGACATGCCCGCGAAGATCTCGACCCCAAGGCCTTCGGCCACCTGCGCCAGCCAGCGGCAGACATTGGCCATCGAGACGATGTAGTTGCCATGATTGCTCATCAACGGCGGCATTGGCCAGTTTGGGATGCGCAGGTGACCGGCGGGGCCGAGAATGAAGAAGTTGTCTTCAGTCACGGGGGTCTTGATCGGGGTTTCCATGCTGCGCCAGTCGGGCAACAGGGCGTCAAGACCGGAAGGGTCCAGAACGGCACCGGACAGGATATGGGCGCCAACCTCGGAGCCTTTTTCCAGCACGACGACCGAACGGTTCGGGTCAAGCTGTTTCAGGCGGATCGCGGCGGACAGGCCCGATGGCCCGGCACCGACGATCACGACGTCATATTCCATTTCTTCGCGCACGATATCTTGCATGGTGGCCTCGGGGAACCTCGGGAACGGTGTCGACTGTCATTGCCTTATGGGGCCGTCATGGTCAATCTGCCTGCGTGTTTGCGGCATGTCAGCGCCATGGAATGTCATATCTGCGGCTTTCCCCTTGCAATTCGCGCAACTTGCGGCTTTTTAGAGGGCAATGCGATGCAAGGTCATGGCCTGTTCGGGCTGTGGCCTTGTTGTTTGTTTTCGGCGACAGCCATGGCATGAGTGGAACGATGGACAAAGTACCGATGACCCGCGCGGGTTTCACCGCGTTGGATGAAGAGTTGAAGCTGCTGAAATCGGTGGAACGCCCGGCGGTGATTCGTGCCATTGCAGAAGCGCGCGAGCATGGCGATTTGTCCGAAAACGCCGAATATCATTCGGCGCGCGAGAAGCAGAGTTTCATCGAGGGGCGGATCAAGGAGTTGGAAGCCTTGGTGTCCTTGGCGGAAGTCATTGATCCAAAGAAGTTGTCAGGCTCGGTCAAGTTCGGTGCCACGATCCGGCTGGTGGATGAGGACAGCGGCGAGGAAAAGACCTATCAAATCGTCGGCGAGCCCGAGGCGGATATCGAGAGCGGCAAGTTGAACATCCGCTCGCCGCTTGCGCGTGCGTTGATCGGCAAGGACGAGGGTGATTCCGTGGAAGTCAGATCGCCGGGCGGAACCCGCAGTTATGAAGTTCTGAGCATCCGTTTCATCTGATGCGACCGACAGATGTGGAGTTTCCCGTTGGCCTGGTATGACATTGCCACCTGATATCACGGACGATTCGGTGCCAGCGCGGGTGATTGTGCCGTCACATGCCATGGAATGGGCCGCAGGACTGATGAGCGTTGTGTGGTGTGTTGGGGTGGCCGCCTATGTCTGGGCGGCACCGTCGGGCACCGGGGCCTTGGGTCTGGTTCTGACCTTGCTGGCGGTGTTCATGCCATTGGCGCTGATCTGGGCGGCGGTGCTAGCGCTGCGGTCGGTGCGGGCCTTGCGGGCCGAGGCAGCACGGTTGCAGGCGACGGTCGAGGCGATGCGGGTGGCCTATGTGGCGGCGCAGCAGGGGGGTAAGCCATCGGTCGAGCGTAAGCTGGACGAGATTGCCGCCTGGGCGCGGCAGACCGAGACCGCGTTGGCCAGTTTTACGTCGCGCCGTGATCTGGCACTGACGCAGCCTTCGGCGGATCGCAAGGAGGTCTTGATGCCGGCGGTCCCGTCCAAGGTCACGGATGAACAGCCGAGGCTGGCGCTGGGCACGCCGGCCGAGGATCTGGTTGCACCCTTGTCGACGGCGGATTTCATCCGGGCGTTGCAGTTTCCTGAAAACGGCGAGGACCGCGAAGGGTTTCGCGCGCTGCGGCTGGCGCTGGAGGACCGCAGCACGGCAAAGCTGATCCGGGCGGCACAGGATGTGCTGACGCTATTGAGCCAACAGGGCATCTATATGGATGACCTGCGGCCCGACATGGCACGCCCCGAATTGTGGCGGCGGTTCGCGGCAGGTGAGCGGGGGCGGACGATTGCGGCCTTGGGCGGTGTGCGCGACCGGTCCTCTTTGGCATTGACAGCGGCGCGGATGCGTGAGGATGCGGTGTTCCGCGATGCAGCCCACCACTTTTTGCGCAGTTTTGACAAGACTTTTGCTGCCTTTGAGCCGAATGCCACGGATGAAGATGTCAGTCAGTTGGCCGATACGCGGACGGCGCGGGCCTTCATGCTGTTCGGGCGGGTGACCGGGACTTTTGATTGAGGTTCGGCGATCGGCATTTCAATGCCGCCCGTGGGATAACTCTACCAAAGCCAAAGGGTCAGGGGCGTGGGCCTGATCGTTGGTCGTCACAGGCGGCGGACCATGGTCAGGGCGGATTTGAAGCCGAAGATCAGGCGCAGTGGGCCGATGGATTGGGTGGCGACGATCTGGAAACCGAGGCGTTTGTAAAGGGCGATGGCGCGCCAATTGGTGTCGATGACCTCGAGCCTGACGGCTTTGTAGCCGCGCCGCGCGCCCAATTCACAGATGGCCTGCAACAGGGCAGAGCCGAGGCCGAGGCTGCGGGCTGCCGCATCGACGCAAAGGCCGTCGAGGAGAAAGCGTTCATTATCGACGCCGTCAGATAACATACCCAGAAGTTGGCGGCGCCAAAAGCCGCCGAAATGGCCGTAGATCGCAGTCAGGTCGGCGGGTTTGCCCGAGGCAAAGCTGCCATGGGGGGTTTTGAATCCGGCAATGCCGAGCAACTGGCCCTGGGGTGAGATGGCGGCGATGACCTGATCGGGGCGGATGGCACGGTGCAGGAAGGCCAGGGCCCGGGGTTCGGGGCCCATCACGATGCCCAGTTTTCCACCAAAGGCCTGCCAGTAAAGCCGCGCCGCTTGCGGGCGGAGGTCGTCAGGCAGACCGAGTTGCAGGCGGGCTGTGGTCATTCGAGCGCCAGCGCCAGCAAGCCCATGTGGCCGGCGCCAAGGATCCAGCCTTCTTCGGCGGCGATTGCAGGCGTTTCGAACAAGGGGGCGAGTTTGCCGTGACGTGACAAGCGCCACAGGGCGCGGGAAAGCAGGCGGACCTGCGCCTCGTCCTTGATCGGGCTGGGGTCGGATTTGACGGCGGTGGCCAGCAGAGAGGGGTAGACCTCGGCAATGACGGTTTGGGCGGTGGCGGTTTGGCTGATGACGGTTGGGGGGGGGGCGGCGTCGAAGGGCCAGACATAGGTGGCGGGGCGTTGTGCAAGGCGATGGATCAGTGGCAGGCCCATCAGGGATTGTGAGCCAACTGCGCCGGTGGTGTAGAGTTTCCAGACCGGCTGGGTGGCGGGGATCAGGCCCTCGACCATGCGGCGTTCCTTCAGGCCCAGGCTGGGATAGTCGATGTCTTTGGTGGTGCTGAGATGGGGGTGGGGCTGAGTGGCAGGGCGACCCCAGAAGGGGCCCCAGAGCGGGCCTGCGGCTTGGAAGCGGGCGTTGATCCGGTCGGCGACGGCGAAGCGGTTGTTGGCGTTGTCGGGGCCGTCTGTGATGTGTTGGTGCAGCCAGTGCCACACGGCGCGCGGGTCTGGATGGCCAGTCAGAGCCTGCGCAAAGCCCGTGGGGTAGGCCAGGGCGAAATCAAAGCCCAACAGCGTTCGGCGGCCGGCAGCGGTCTGGGCATCAAGCAGTGCTGTCAGGTGTTGTTCGGCGGCGTGGCGGGTGCGATGGTAGGTGGTGGTGGGTGTGTCATCCCGGGTCACGCCGATCCAGATGGCGTCCTTGACCGGACGGTCGGGGCTGATCGTGCTGGCGGCAGACCAATCGACAATGACGACCGTGTCGAAGATTGCAGGGTGCAGACCGGTCTGGCCAAGGATGAAATCGGCGATTGTGCCTGTGTCGTTCAGGTCCAGAACGGGAACGGTGAGGTGCGGCAGAGTGGTGTCGGTTGCGACGGCGCGGGTTGTCGGGTCGCTGGGTTGGATCAGGGCGTGGCCGGTTTCGGCGCGAAAAACCTCGATCTTGGGATGAGGGTCACGCTTGTAGCCCTCGACCAGGACCAGATCCACTGGGGCGAGGCGGTGCAGGATGTCGGTCAGCGCAGGCTCGGATCCGCGATGTTCGTGCAGAAGGGCAAAACGCTGGGCCGAGGCGAGAACGACCTCGCGGGCACCTGCGGCCCGGTGGCGGTAGGTGTCCTTGCCGGGTTGGTCAAGGTCGACGTCATGGTGGACGTGTTTCACGGTCGAGACGGACAGGCCACGCGCGGTGATTTCGGCCACCAGCCGTTCCATCAGCGAGGTCTTGCCGGAGTTCTTCCAGCCGATGATGCCGTAAACTTTCATGGCAGGCTGTCCAGACCTGCCGCGAGGCGGGTCAGATCCTGGGCGGTGTTGGCATTGGCGAAAGCGAGGTCATCCGGGAAATCGGCGAAAGCTGCGTGATAGGACAGGGCAAAGTCACGGATCCGGGCCTTTGCCCCTGAGGCGAGGAAGGCGGCAAGGGCGGGGGCAAGCGTGATGGGCCACAGGGCAAAGGTTGGGTGCAGGGTGCCGTTGCTGCTGGCCATGGCAAGGCCTGGGCCCTTTGCGGCGAGGCACAGTCGCGGCACGAGGTCGCAAGGCAGGAAGGGACCGTCGACAGGAACCGAGACGACGGCGGTGGCACCAAGGGGGGCCGCCCAAAGCAAGGCTTGAAGAATGCCCGAAAGCGGGCCTTTGGGGGTATCGTCGGGCAGGACGGGCAGGCCATAGGCGGCAAAGCGGGCCGCGTCGCCATTGGCGGACAGGGCGAGGGACTGGACCTGAGGGGCGAAACGTTGTGTCACATGCGCCAGCAGGGACTGGCCGCCGAGATCGGCCAGCGCCTTGTCGGCACCACCCATGCGGCTTGCTTGGCCACCGGCAAGAATTACCCCGAAAATCTGCACTGCCGTCCCCTGTCTTGTCACATCACGGGTAGGGGTTTTGGGGCTTGCGGTAAAGGGATGGCCGGGTTCGTGCTTGCGCCAGCCTGGGCAATTTTCCGCGTTGACCGGGTTAGAAGATGACGCCGAGCCTAAGCCAAGGGTTGTCGTTGGTTGCGGTAGAATCGCCTTTTTGGACGTTTGGCGCACGGATCGTGTCGTCACACTTGCGGCGGTTAGATCACCCGCCGCTTCCAGCCAGACTGAGACCGGGGATTGTCTTACGCAAGTCACCATCCAGACTGGTGATGGTTCGAGATTGTACACCGGGCAGTCTGCCAAAGGCGACTGACATTCTTTTTGGAAAGAGCGTCCTAGGCAGCGATTCAAATCCGGGAACCGGGCGCAGGATCTGGCCGATGGCATTGGTACAAGCCGCCTTGTTGGCCGAGCCATGGGCGATCGAGTTCCGGATGACCTGGTCGGCCACCTCTGGCGTCACAAAGATCGTCTGCTGCAGCAGTTCGAAGGGTGCAGTACCTTGGAAATCGGCGTAAAGTGCCAGAAATTGCGGCGTCATGCCGTAATGCAGGTCATTGCGCTCGGGTGCGGCCGGATGGGCCCAGTTGCCGGCGGGGTCGTACAGGACCCGCTGGCTGCCATTGATCAGCAAGGCCGAGTGGACGCCGGCCTTGGTGCGGGTGTTGAACGAGGTCAACAGGGTGATCGAGGCGGGGTTTGGATCGACATAGCGGGCGCGTGCCACCTCGGCGTCGCTGGCCATGATGTGGTCGCGGGTGCAGGCCACAAGGCTGAGAACGGCCAGAAGGCTTGTCAGCAGTCGGATCATCTGGCGTTCCTTGTCAGTTCTTGGTGTGGCATGCGACAAAAGATGCGCCCATCGTCGCAAAAGGTGGAAGACAGACTGCGGTGACCGTCTGGTTCAGGCGTTCGCCAAGGCCGCGACGATCAAGACCACAAACACGATCGCCGTGCCCCAGACCGCCATGCGAATGAACGCTGCAAAGGTCTTTTCCTGTGCGCGGATATCCATTTTGCCCGGTTTGTATTCGGCCATGATGCGAACCCCTGATGTCTGTCCGCATCGCCATTATCCTAAAGTTCGCCGTCTGTCACGGGGGCAAGTCGCACAAGTTGTCGCGGCAGTTCACAGGCTGCGCCAGAGCCATGCGCCGTCTGCCCCAAGACTGCGCGTCGCCATGCCGCGGTTCGTCAGGCAGTTCAGGTGGGCGAGCGATTCGGACAGGGCCAGACTGAAGGTTTGTTCCACGATGGGGCGCTTGAACAGGACAGGAAAGCATTCGGTGGCGCGGCGGGGTTCGCTCAGATGTGTAACAAGACGGGTCAGGGCTGTTTCGTGGTCTGTCAGCATCTGCTCCAGTCGCTGGGGCAGGCCGGAAAATGGCAGTTTGTGACCCGGCAGCACCAGATGGTCTGCCTTTGCAAGGTCCATCAGGGCGCGGGTCGAGGCGAGCCAATCGGTCAGCGGGTCGGCCCCGGGTTCGGTGGGGTAGACGCCGATATGGGCCGAAATGGTTGACAACAGTTGGTCACCGGCGAGGATCAGGTGATCATCGAGGCTCCACAGCATCGCGTGGTCGGGCGCGTGACCCTGACCCAGCCGCACCCGCCAGCGGCGACCGGCGGCTGTCAGGATGTCATTTTCGGCCAGTCGCGTGAAGCCGAGCGGCAGCGGGGCCACCATGTCGCGAAAGTTGAAAGGGCGTTGCCGTGCCTTGGCCGCGCGTTGTTCGGCGGACAGGCCAGCGCGGTGGTAAAATTGCATCGATTCGGGTGACGGCAGGTGTTGTTCGTCGAGTGTCAGCATGCGGGCATAGAGCCAGGCGGTGCGGGTGATCATCAGTTCGGCACCCCGAGACTGGAACCAACCGGCGAGGCCGATATGGTCGGGGTGATGATGGGTGACGAGCAGCCGTGTCACCGGTTTGCCGCGCAGAGGGGTGCCCAGCAGCGTCTGCCAAACGGCGCGGCCAAGATCATCAGAAATGCCGGTATCGACGAGTGTCCAGCCATCGTCATCGGCCAAGGCATAGCAGTTCACATGGTCCAGCGCCATCGGCAGGGGCAGGCGCAGCCACAGGATGCCGGGCGCGACCTCGGTGGCGTGACCTTCGCCCGGCGGGGTTGGGAAGGGGTGGTGCGGGACGTTCACGCGGACAGGGCCTGTGGGGTCAGGGCGTAAAGGCCCGCGGCACCTTCGTGAACCTGCGCCAGAAGTGCGGCATGTTCGGGCAACAGGCGCCGGATGGCAAAGCGGGCGAGGTCGGTTCGGGCGGGATCGGCGGCGGCGGCTTTGAGATGGTAATGGCTGCCAAGGACGCGGGCAAAGCCACGCTGATAGGCCACGGCCCCGGCGAAACGGTCGTTCAGGGGTTGGGCGATCAGATGGGCGGTGGCGGCGCGCAGGGCCTCGGCCGCGGTGCGGACGGGCGTGGCGAGGTCGGCAAGCAGCGGGCCATTGGCATCTGCGCTGGCTTGCATCTCATCAATCAGGCGAAAGGCGGCCTCGCCATTGTCCATCATCTTGCGGCCTACAAGGTCCATGGCCTGAATGCCATTGGTGCCTTCATAGATCGATGTGATGCGGACATCGCGGGCAAATTGGGCGGCACCGGTCGCTTCGATGAAACCCATGCCGCCATGCACCTGGATGCCCAATTGCGCGACGTGGTTGCCGGTGTCGGTGCCATAGGCCTTGGCGATGGGGGTCAGCAGGGCGGCCCGGGCCTGATGCCGGGGGTCATCGGTGGCGCGGGCCAGGTCAATCGCCACCGCACAGGCCAGGCCGATGGCGCGGGCGGAAAAGGTTTCGGATTTCATCTCGGCCAACATGCGGCGGACATCGGCGTGGTCGATGATGCTGCCGTTTCCGAGCGGGGTCTTGCCTTGTGCGCGGGTTTCGGCATAGGCCAGCGCCTGTTGAAAGGCGGCCTCGGCCACGGCAACGCCCTGCATCCCCACGCCTAGACGGGCGTTGTTCATCATGGTGAACATGGCGGCCATGCCTTTGTGCGGCGCGCCGATCAGCCAGCCTGTTGCGCCGTCGTATTGCATGACGGCAGTGGGCGAGCCGTGAAGGCCGAGTTTGTGTTCAAGGCTGACGACATGCAGGGCGTTGCGCTGGCCCGGCAGGCCGTCGGCGTCCGGGATCAGTTTGGGCACGAGAAACAGGCTGATACCCTTGGTGCCGTCGGCAGCGCCCGGCAGGCGGGCAAGGACGAGGTGGCAGGTATTGGCCGTAAAGTCGTTGTCGGCCCATGTGATGTAGATCTTTTGGCCGCTGATGGCATAGGTGCCGTCAGAATTGGGCACGGCGCGGGTGCGCAGCGCGCCGACATCTGAACCGGCCTGCGGCTCGGTCAGGTTCATGGTGCCATTCCACGCCCCCGAGATCAGATTGGGAATATACAGGGCCTTGATGGCGTCTGAGGCGTGGTGTTCCAAAGCCTCGATCTGACCTTGGGTCATCAGGGGGTTCAGTTGCAAAGCGAGGCAGGCCGAGCCCATCATGTCATTGACACAGGTCGTCAGTGTCATCGGCAGTCCAAGGCCGCCATGGTCGGGGCTGGCGGACATGCCGATCCACCCGCCAGCCGCAATCGCAGCAAAGCCCTCGGCAAAGCCGGGCGAGGTGCGGACCACGCCGTTTTCAAGTCGGGCCGGATGCGTGTCACCGGCGCGGTTCAGGGGGGCCAGCGTCGTTTCACACAGTCTTGCCGCCTCCGACAAGATGGCATTGATGGTGTCCGGCGTGGCGTCGGCAAAGCGGGGGGTGGCGGCGATAGCGGCAAAGTTCACGACATGATCCAGCAGGAAACGAAAGTCGGCGACGGGCGCACGGTAGGGCATGGGATGATCCTGCTGGAGAGTTAGGGCGAATGAGGCGGCTGGTCTTGAAATAGTCTAGGCTGGCTTTTGTCAGGTTGGGCTTGGCAAGACATGGGGCGCATTGTAGTCAACCTTTTAGATTCACACGTTAACCCGGCAATGTCTGCGGGCAACAGAGACGCTGCGTCACGCCATGATCACCACTGACCTGTTGACGCCCGACGAGGCAGGCTTGGCGGTGGCAGCGGCGCTGTTGAGGCGGGGCGAGCTTGTCGCCTTTCCGACCGAAACGGTGTATGGATTGGGGGGCGATGCACGGTCGGACAGGGCTGTCGCACGGATTTTCGATGCCAAGGGGCGGCCAAGGTTCAACCCGTTGATCGTTCACGTCGCCGATCTGGCGGCGGCGCGCGTGTTTGGGGTGTTTGACGCAAGGGCCGAGCGCTTGGCTGCGGCCTTCTGGCCGGGGCCGCTGACGCTGGTTCTGCCGCTGCGGGCGGCGGGGTTATCGACTCTGGTCACAGCCGATTTGCCATCAGTGGCGTTGCGGGTGCCTGCCCATCCGGTGTCGCAGGCTTTGTTACGGGCGTTTGGCGGCCCGTTGGCTGCACCTTCGGCCAACCCATCAGGCCGTGTGTCCCCGACCCGAGCCGATCATGTGATCGAGGGACTGGCGGGGCGCATTGCTGCGGTGCTGGACGGTGGGCCCTGCGATGTCGGGGTCGAATCGACCATCGTAGGGCTTGTTGGGACGTCGTCGTTGTTGCGCGCGGGTGGCGTGCCGCTGGAGGCAATAGAAACGGTGCTGGGCCCGTTGCTTGAGGGGGGGAACGCGGCGAAACCCACGGCACCGGGGCAGTTGGCGTCGCATTACGCGCCGGTTGCGACGATAAGGCTGAACGCTTTGACCGTCGGTCCTGACGAGATCGGGCTGGGTTTTGGGCCGGGCAGCAGCGCGTTGAACCTGTCACAGCGCGCAGACCTTTTGGAAGCGGCGGCAAACCTGTTTCACATGCTGCGTGAGGCGGATCGGTTGGCCGACGGACGCGGGATTGCCGTAGCCCCGGTGCCCGAGATCGGATTGGGGCGGGCGATCAATGACCGGTTGCGGCGGGCTGCGGCACCCCGCGGTGTTTGATCGCGGATTTTGCTGGTGCGATCTTTTTCCTGGACTGGCGGGCGGCACTATGGCCCAGATTGTTCGCGGCAGCGCCACAACGACGGAAAGGCCCCACCCCCCTGCGAGTTCATCTGCAAACAAGAGACGATCGAACCGGAAAGGTTGGCCCGTATTGCAATCCGCCAATAGCCAGAACTGAACGACTACTCTTCGACTTTGAGGACGATCTTGCCGATGTGGCCGGCGGCCTCGATGCGCCAATGGGCTGCGGGGGCTTCGTAAAGCCGGTACTCGCTGTCTAGCACGACTTTGACGGCACCACGGGCGATCAGGGGCCAGAGGTTGGTTTCTAACTGCAAGGCGATGCGGGCCTTGGCGAGGTCGGATTGCGGGCGCAGGGTCGAGCCGGTCATGGTCAGGCGGCGGGTCATCAGCTCGGTGAAGTTCACTTCGGCTTTTGCCCCCTGCAGGAAGGCGATCTGCACCAGACGGCCGTCATCGGCCAGAGCGTTCAAGTTCTGCTGGATATAGGAACCGCCGACCATATCCAGTATCAGGTTGACGCCGCCCAGTTTGCGCAACGCTGTGGCGAAATCGTCGGTCTTGTAGTTGAAGCCGCGTTCGGCGCCCAATTGTTCGCAAAAGCGGGCTTTTTCGTCCGTGCCGGTGGTGGTGTAAACCGTGGCCCCCAAGGCGCGGGCGATCTGAATCCCGGTGGTGCCGATGCCCGAGCTGCCGCCATGGATCAACACACGCTCGCCCGCGCGCAGGCCACCCCGCATGACCATGTTGGACCAGACGGTAAAGCAGGTTTCGGGCAGGCAGGCTGCGTCGCGCATGGAGATGCCATCAGGGATGGGCAAGGCATGCGATTCGTGGGTCAGGGCATATTCGGCATAGCCGCCACCTGGCAGCAGGGCACAAACCTTGTCGCCAATCTGCCAGCGGGTCACGCCAGGCCCCATGGCCACAACCGTTCCCGAGCATTCCAGGCCTGGCAGGGGCGAGGCATTGGGCGGAGGATGGTACAGGCCCAATCGTTGCAGCGCGTCTGGACGGTTCACCCCGGCATAGGCCACCCGGATCACCATCTGGCCCTGGCTTGGCACCGGGACGGGCATGGAGCAGGGTTTCAGCACATCGGGCGCACCGTGGCTGGAGATTTCCATGGCGAGCATGGCGTCGCGCTGGGACATGGTGCAGCCTTTCAGTGCGGGGCTAGATCGGTGGGTGGGTAGGTCACAGTTTGCCGGGAAGATCGTTCGTCCCTTTTGGCGCACGGATCCTTTCCAACATCTTCAAGGGTCCGTCCACCAGAGCCTTTCCCAGTGAATTTTCGCGAAGAAAACTGGCTTTTGCCTTTTCAAAACGCATCACATTTTCGATCCGGCGATCAAGGAATTGCCAGGTGGCTATCTGATCCGTGCTGTCGTCGCCCAGCCAGAACAACACGGTGGCTGCGTAGACAGCGGACAGGCTGGCACGTTTTGTGTACCAATTGAAGTCGGTTGACGTGTCGCCGAGGGCCGTCCAGATCGTGTCGGCGGTGGCCCAAAGCGCGCGGCTGCCGGCGCCCGCATTCTGGGGCAGGGCAAACAGGGCGGCACCCCGGCGCACGCATTCTCGGTCAGCCAGTTGCAGGCGCAACCGGATGGCGGTGGCGACGCGGTCGCGAAACCGCAGCGCGGCCATGTCAGCGGCCATGTCAGTTGTGGCGAGGGTCTGTTGCAGCTGCCGGTCGCCTGCCGCGTGATAGGCCAAAGCAAGGTCGATGCCGCCGCGCGGGAACAGGGCGCGGGCCAGACCGGGCGGTGTTTGCGAATCGGTGATCGCGGCCGCAAGGGCGGCGTCGGACCAGCCGTCAAAGGGGACATGGGGCAAAGCGGCCTGCAAAAGCCGGGATTTGGTGGTTTCCATCGCTTGTGTGTCGTTCATGTGGCGCCTCCTGACGGATTGCTAGACAAGGCAACGCGGTTTTGCTAGGCCCTTTTAGCCTGCACATATAGTGCAACTCTAGCTTAGGAAGGTGGTGACAACCACATGCAGGTCAGCGTCCGCGACAATAACGTCGAGCAAGCCCTTCGGGCCCTCAAGAAAAAGCTGCAGCGCGAAGGCGTGTTCCGCGAAATGAAGCTTAAGCAACATTTCGAGAAACCCTCTGTCAAGAAAGCGCGCGAGCAAGCCGAAGCCGTTCGCCGAGCGAGGAAACTCGCGCGCAAGAAGCTTCAGCGTGAGGGCGGTATGTAAGACATCCGCGTTCATTGGGGGAGCGATCCCCAACAGATCAACCCCCGTCCGCAAGGCCGGGGGTTTTGTTTTGTGGGTCCGTGATGCGAAACCAGGTGCCGAACGACCCGGCCGTCAGAGCCCATGCGTAAAGCCAGACCGCAGCGACACTTGCTGATGGATTGCAAGGCAGTTGGCTGGGTAATAGACCGCCACAAATGGCCTGTGCGATCTTGTCGAATGCACGTTGTGTTCCATCAGGTTCACCTGCCCGGACGCAGCTTGTAACATTGCCAATGGTTTGCCTGTTATGGGTTGCACTCGATCTCAATCAGCACGGGTGCAGTCCGCTATCGGGCGGCCGTTGCTTGCGGCGGTGTCTGCTAGCGCCGAGGTCAAGGGCATCAAGGACTTCGACTGCCTGTCAAACACGAAATCGCAGCCGTCTTGTGCAAACTGCAGGCTTAATCCCATGGCGCGGTCACGGTGCTGATCGCACAGGCGATGGCATTTTCAGCCGTGCGGATGCAATGCCAGGCAAGAAAAGGCCGGGCTGTTGCCCGGCCTTTGGTCGTGAAGGGACGCAGATCAGCCGCGGTCGCCCGTGAAGTGCAGCATGGACATGAAAAGGTTGATGAAATCGAGGTATAGGCGCAAAGCGCCCATGATCGCCGATTTGCCCAACCATTCGCTGTCGCCGTGGCGCGCATGTTCGACATATTCGTTCTTGATCGACTGCGTGTCATAAGCAGTCAGACCTGCGAAGATCAGAACACCAATGACCGATACTGCGAAGGCCAGCGCGGAAGACGCCAGGAAGATGTTGATCAGCGACGCGGCAATCAGACCGATCAGACCCATCACAAGGAACGAACCCATCGCCGTTAGATCACGCTTGGTCGTGTAGCCATATAGACTGAGGCTGGCGAAGGCGATTGCTGTGGTCAGGAAGGTCGCGGCGATCGAGGTGCCGGTGTAGAGCGCGAAGATGAAAGCGAGCGACAGACCCATCGCAGCCGAGTAGACGTAGAAAAACAGTTGTGCGCTTGCGACTGACATACGGTCGATCATGGCCGAGAAAGCAAAGACCATCACAAGCGGCAAGAACATCACGACCCAACGCAGCGGCGTCGCGAAGATGGCGTTGAGCATTGTGTCGTTCGAGCCGACGGCCCAAGCCGTGCCGGCCGTGATCAGCATGCCCAAGGACATCAGCCCGTAGACTTTGATCATGTGGGCGCGAAGGCCCTCGTCGATGATGGCCGCTCCGGCGGCCGCGCTTCTGGGTCGGGTCGTCTGATATTCAGCCATGAAAGCCTCCATTTTGTGGGTTCAAAGACGCTTCTTCAAACCTGTGGCCTCAATATCGGGGCATCACGGCTGGTTTTCAAGGTTTTCGTTAGAAATCTGTGTGCCGTGCGAAGGCTGGTGATGTTTGATGGCGTCACCGCAAGGTGGCGTCCGAGGGCGCGCGATTGGCCTTTAACAGAGCTGTGCGGCGGCAAGCCTGACACAAAGCCCGGCATTTTGCAGCACAAGAGCAACCAAATGGTGCAGCCACTTCCGCCGGCCCTACCGACGAATGGGGACAAAAGGGGCGACGAATCGTTCCGGGCGCGGGCTTAATAAGGCGCACGGCGCCCCACAAATTGAGTTTGTCCAGCGTAAACGACGCAGCCCGTCACGCCGCACGGTCTTTTTCGCCGCTGGCTGGCCAATCTTCGGGTGAAATGAGAAAACTGGAACCGGCCTTAATTGAATACAGGCATTTTTCGCATGATGCGAAAAACGCTGCTCATGATTTTGCAAAATGCAATGCAAAATGAAAATCTCCTCAAGGGAGAGTGATTCTGCTTTCCGAACCCGCTATGGTTTTTTCGGCCGGCGCCTTCGGAATTCTTGAACACTTGCATAGCTTGGCCTAACCAAATGGGCAGTTTCCCAACTTGGGTTAACTATCTTTTGACAACGACACTGCCGTCGCGATTGTGGCACGTTTATTGCTTGCAACAATGGAGTAGTGTAATCGAAGCGGCATATTCAGAGCGGAGAACAGAATGAAGCACCCAGTAGATGCCCATGTTGGCAAACGGATCCGTCATCGTCGTTGGATGGTGGGAATGACGCAGCAGCAACTCGCGGACAAGGTTGGCATCAAGTTCCAGCAAATTCAGAAGTATGAGACCGGTATGAACCGGGTCTCTGCCTCGAGGCTGTGGGATATCGCCGAAACTTTGGGTGTTACGATCAGCTTTTTCTTCGAAGGTCTGGGTAATGGTGCGGTGGCAGATGCCGGCGCGGACTTGATGGCCGA